>JAGOUP010000020.1 GCA_018061205.1 Candidatus Levyibacteriota bacterium
ACCGTGGGCTGTTCATAAATTTCTTTCAACATAAAATGCTTAAAGGCTCCTTTATGAACCTCCTCTGTTTTCCAATCAACAACTTCAAACATCGGTTCTATTTTGTGTCCATCAGGAAGCTGTAAGAGTTGCAAAGTATCTCCTAAAATAACCATTTCTTTATCTTTCAAAAACAGCAATTTTTTGGTATGTTTGATAATACCCGTTGCATCTGATGCTAAATAAAATCCGTCCTCATTTTCGCCAAGAATGAGTGGTGAGCCAGTTTTGACTGCAATAATTTGCTTTGAAGCAGCATGTAATACCACAATAGCATTCATACCCGTCAATCTATTAAATGCTTCCCTAACAGATGTAGCAAACCCTTTTGTTTTCATATATTCTTCTATCAGATGAGAAATAACTTCAGTATCTGTTTCTGAAAGAAATATATGACCTTTTTTCAGTAATTCTTCTTTAATAGGTGAGAAATTTTCAACAATACCATTATGAAGCACTGCTATTTGCTCCTTACAGTCTAAATGAGGATGTGCATTTTCAATTGTCACACCCCCATGCGTTGCCCAGCGAGTATGTCCAATAGCGATACTACTGTTAGGGAGTGTCACTGTTGCATCTCCAATTTTTCCTGTATGTTTATCAACAACAATTTTTTTATCACTTCGTACGGCAATACCCCAGGAATCATACCCCCGGTACTCCAAAAGTTTTAAGCCCTCTAGGGTCATTTGTGCTGCCGTATCTTTTTTTCCAACGTATCCAAAAATTCCACACATATATTAGTTCTCCTTTATTATCGTTGTTAATTCATCCAATTGTACTATTGATGCAAAAGGCGTAAAACCGACAATGTCTTTTTGAATTTTTGCATACCTGCCTCTTTTCATCCAGATTGTTTGTATACTTGGGAACTCTTTGTGAACTTTATATAATATCGGTAATGCATCATCAACAAAGTATGTTTCAAAACCAGTATAACGTAAAAATACGTTCTCAATAGCCTTTTCTTTATTTTCTACAATATGCATATGATCATCAGTAAAAAAATGTCGTATCGAATCTATTTTTCTTTTTTGTAAATTATCTTCTCCTTGAGAAAAAATACCAATCGTTGCATATTTCTGAAGCAACTGAAGTGTATCCAATACCTCACTATAGAGATTATTTTGTAATGTCTTTTGACTATAAATAATATCTAGAAAAGTCTGTAGGTATGAAGAAGAAAGATTCGTTTTTGTAAGTAATGCTTCTACGAACTCTTCTGGGGCAAATAAACCTTTTGCAACTCGAAGTTGCATATATACTTCATCACAAAGCACCTCAGGATTCAAAACTCCGTACCTGCTGAGCTCAACACAGATCTTTTCTGAAAACTTGTTCCGGTAAGAAGCCGCATCAAAGAGTGTATTATCAATATCTAATAAAATAAATTTTTGTTTCATTTCTTTTTTTTCTCAACTACCTCAGCAAATTTTGTAAAATAATTTATATTGTCTTCAATATTGTGCAGCACACTAGTCTGTGCTCCTACAGTGACATTTCTCCCTATCACTTTACCGGGCATCGTAGTAACACGAACACCAATTTTAACCGTATCACCCATAATAACTCCCAGAGTTTTGAGATGAGAATTTACTTCTTTTCCCACAACAGTTACTTGTACTGCTTCTCGATCTAAACGAACGTTTGCGGTACAAAAATATGCAGCTACTTTACAATTTTCACCAATAATAGAATCACCGATAAATCCACTATGTGTTGTTGTCCCTTTCAAAACAGCACTATTTTTTATTTCCATATTTGCTCCAACAACAACATTTTCTTCTATTATTGTCTTATTTCGCAAAATTGCATTTGTACCAATGTATGCATTTTTTCCTATATAACAAGGTCCTTTTATTGTTACCTGTTCCATAATGGTTACTCCATCAGAAATAAATACATCACCTGTTATAACAGCACTATCTGCAATAGTTACCTGCTCACCTCTATGAGATGAGATTTCTCCTAATAAATAATCTTTTACCTGTAATATATCCCAAGGATATTTAAGAGATATTGTTTTTTTTGTAGTTTTTATAGCATAGATAGGATTTGTTTTTGTATATGCTACCAATGCTTTCTCAAAGCTATAATGTTCTAAAGGAACTGAAACTAATGTCTGCAAAAATAATTTTGGCAAGAGATATATACCAACAATTTTTGTATATGATGGAGAAGCAGTAATTTCTGGTTTTTCGATAATATCCATCAATTTTTCGTTCTCTACAATAGCAACTCCCACTCCCTCTATTTGCTGCGTTTCTTTTACTAACACTGCACCTGCATTTTTCTGTTTTTTCCCAACTACTAAGAGGTCAGCAAAATCAAAAAACTCTATTCTATTTCCCCAAATGACAAAAAAATCGTCATGAATATGTTCTTTTGCTTTCAGTATTGCATCACCCGCACCTAAGCTTTCTTCTTGTATGACATATGTCATATGAACACCTAATCTACTCCCATCACCGAAAAGTTTTTTTATCTCATCATCTTTTATAACAAGAATAATATCCTCAATTCCTGCTTTTTTAACACTTTCTATCGTGTGTTCAAGTATCGTTTTACCCAAAATTTTCAGACAAGACTTGTGTTGTGTATTAAAAGGATAAAATCTTGTTGAATTACCAGCAGCCAGTATAATTATTTGCATAAATATTAGATAGTATCTGAAACTCTTTTTATATTTGCTCCCAAATTACTGAGACGTTGTTCAAATTTTTCGTATCCACGATCAATGAGATATGCCCCATGAATAGTTGTTTCTCCTTTTGCCACTAATGCAGCTAATACAACTGCAGCACCAGCTCGAATATCCAAACTTTTTACGATCGCGTTATGAAGGGGTGTTGGACCAGTAATACGAACTGCATGAAAAAACTCTGGTGAGTTGTCGGCCAGATTAAAGTTGTAGACTGTTTCTGGAGATGCTACTTCGGGATTAAATAATGCTACTTTAGCCCCCATACGCTTTAAATCTGCTGTGTAGCCTAATTTGTTTTCAAATACTGTTTCATGAACTAGAGATACTCCATGTGCCTGTGTCATCAAAACAGCCCATGGTGCTTGCCAATCAGTCATAAACCCAGGATAAATTGCTGTTGTAACATCAGTTGCTAACAACTCCCCTTTATAAAAAAATCTGACGCCATCAGATTTTTTTTCGTATCCTGCTTTTGCTTGATCAAGAAGAAGCAAAAATGCGTCTAAATCAGCAAGCTGTGCATCTTTGATAAAAATATCTCCTTTGGTAATAATAGCTGCTATAGCAAATGTGACAATTTCATTTCTATCAGGCTTGATGGCATATGTTGCTCCATGCAATGTTTCGACTCCATGAATAGTTATCTGTCGCTCCCCGCTACGATGGATTTTGGCACCCATACTCTGTAAGAGTATGATCAGTTCATCAATTTCGGGCTCTTGTGCAGCATTTTCCAAGATAGTAGTACCAGCAGCCAATACTGCGGCAATCAGGAGCGTCTCAGTCCCTGTATGGGTATTCTTTTCAAATGTATAGGTGATTCCTTTGAGTCCTTCTGTTTTTGCATGAAAATAGCCATCCTCGCTGTGATACACAATCTGCGCATTCATTTGGGTAATACCGTCAATAATCCGATCAATTGGACGAGCACCGAGTCTACATCCTCCTGGATTAGGAATAATCGCTTCTTTCCGTCTCGCTAAAAGTGGCCCTAAAAACATAGCTGAGGTTCGGGCTTTTGCTGCCATATCAAGAGGGATGTCTGTAGCATGCAAGGTTTTTGCCTGAATTCTTACCGTATGATCTTCTATGGTTACCTGAGCACCCAATGCTTTTAAAATATCAACCATGACGAAAAAATCGGCAATAAGCGGTACATTATGGATGACAACCTCTTCCTCAGTTAAAGAAGCAGCCACAAGTGCTTTTAAAGCAACGTTTTTTGCACCTGAAACAACCATAGTTCCTGATAAAGTATTTCCTCCATTTACGACAAATTTATCCATATTGTATATCCAAATCTTCTATGATCTTATAAATATCTCCTGCCCCCATAGTGGCAATAAGAGTATCTGAGCCGTAGTTTTTTTCTTGTATATATCTTATCACATCTATAGGCCTAGGTAAATAGTGGGCATTTTGGCCATTTAGATTGATTTTGTGAGCTAAATCATCCATTGATACACTATTGTCTGACTGCTCTCGGAGAGAAGCGTAAATACTAAGCAAAAGCACTTCAGAAGCACCGTTAAATGCTTTTGTAAATCCATCAAATAATGCCTTTGTTCGACTAAAGGTATGTGGCTGGAAAATAACAACAAGTTTTTTATCAGGATACATTGCTTTTAACGCCATCAAAGAACGGGAAATTTCAGTAGGATGATGCGCATACTCATCATAAATGAGTGTGCCACTTGAAAGTTTTCCTTTATACTCCATTCTTCTTTTACTACCGGTAAATGTCATAATTCCTTTTTGTATCTGAGTCACAGTTAGTCCACATTGCAAGGCCACTACAATAGCTGCTGTTGCATTATAGATATTATGTTCACCACCAGTATGAATAGTAAAATCAACAGATTCTTGATTTTTAATTTCAAGGGAAAATGTTGTTTTTTCAGCAGAAATTCTTATAGCATGAATCCTATACGTACTTTCTTTTTCTTTACCAAATGTGATAAGTTCTTTATTTTCCCTATTGATCCGCTGATACATATTCTTTGACCCACTATCATCATTATTAATGATAATTATTCCTTCCTTTACATTTTCATTAACAAACTTAAGCATTGTATCTATCACATGAGATTGATCACGATATACATCAGGGTGATCAAATTCAATATTAGTAATGACTGCTACTAGCGGTTTTTGAAATAAAAGCTTTGGAATCATTTCATGAGTCGGTTCAGACACATATTCATCTGCTTCTGCAATAAAATACTCTCCTCGTCCATAATGTCCACTTTGCCCCAGAGAGGGAATTTCACTAGTTCCTATTAAAAACGAAGGATCAACACCTGCATGGATAAAAATTGTCGCAATCATAGCTGTTGTGGTTGTCTTTCCATGTGTTCCTGTTACAGAAATTCCTTTTTGTATTCTTTCAAAAATGGTCCCGCTCATAAATTCTCCAACAGCCCGTCCTTGTGTCCATACTGGAATACCTTGTTCTTTTGCTGCAAGTACCTCAATATTGTCAAATCCTCCATGTGCCCCTGTTGTTATTACCAAGTCAACATGTTTTACATGATCTTTTGAGAAGTCAACAAATGGCTTTATCCCTACTTTCGCTAGTGCTTTGTCCGTAATAAACTCATCTGCAATATCACTTCCGCTGATTTGTATTCCTGCTTCTTTTGCGATAATTGCTAAAGGAGCCATACCAACACCTTTGATGCCAACGAAATGAATTGATGTTATTTTTTGCATTATAGTAACGCTAGTGCCGCTTTCACTGCTTTGTGTTCACTCCATGGCAGTTCTTTACCCATATAATTCATCGATGCTTCATGTCCTTTTCCACAAAGTAAAATAATGTCATCTTTTCGAGCTAATTTCGTCACAATAAACTCAATCGCTTCTTTTCTATTCGGAATCTTAAAATACATATTTCCTTTATAACTTTCCCCTTTCCCCTTTCCCCTTTCCCCTTCTTTTGCACCTGCTTTTTTGCATCCAACTGCTACTTCATTGATGATTTTCATCGGCTCCTCAAAACGTGGATCCTCATCAGTCAGAACAGTGATTTCTGCCAGACGACCACTAATTTCTCCCATAATCGGCCGTTTCAAGGTGTCTCGTTGACTCGCCAATCCATACATAACAATAATTCTCCCTTTGCCTTTTACTTGTTGACGGCAAGCCCTAATAACACCTTCTAATGCATCAGGTTTATGTGCAAAATCAATAACAATGCGAAAATCTTTTTTTGTTGGAATCTCTTCAAATCTTCCTTGTATCCCTTCAAAGGTCGCGAGTGATTTTTTAATGATTTCTTTCTTTACTCCTACCAACTCAGAAGCAGCCGCAGCGGCTAAAGCATCAAGCATATTAAAATCACCAGGCATCGATAAAGAAAGTTTCCAATCGTTTTGATTGAGGTCTCCTTTTTCAAGCCCAAACGTCGTAAGTTTCTTTTGTATGTCTCCAAATCCCACAGCTTCTTTTATCGTTTCATCCAAACCTACTGCTGGAGCCACTGCAAAGGTTGCTTGCTGTAAGAGTTTGAACTTAGCTTTTGCATAATTTATCATAGTCTTATGATAATCCAAATGCTCATGTGCCAGTGTTGTTAACACCCCTACTTTAAAATGAACAAATGCTGCTCTATTCTGATCAAGCGCATGAGAAGATACCTCCAAAACAAAATACTGATCACCACTATCCACTGCTTGTCGTAAATATTTAGGCAAATTGTGCGGATCAGGAGTCGTCACATGAAATCCAGTATCATATTCTTTTCCACCAATAACGCCTTTCACCGTTGAAAGCATTGCGACCCGATAGCCTGCTTGTTTTAAAATCGAATACACCATGTGCGTTGTTGTACTTTTTCCACTGGTACCGGTAATACCGATAATTGTTAAGTGACGTGAGGGAAATCTATAGTAAATATTTGCTAAAAATGCCGTAGAAAGATGATACTGATTTTTAAACCATTGCAACATAAGGCTATTATACCTGTTTTCTTATATATTCTCTATACGATCCTATTCATCCTCTGTTGGAGAGATATCGTAATATGTTAATAAATCTTTGGAAATATTGAAAAAAAGCGGAGCTGCCGTTTCTGCCCCATAGATAGACGTTGTTGGTCTATCAATAATAACTAACATAGCAAATTTTGGATCATTTGCTGGAGCAAAACCAATAAATGAAGCAATTGTTTTATGTGGATCATAATGTCCTTCTATAGGAATTTGTGCAGTACCCGTTTTCCCTGCTATACGATAGCCTTTCACTCGGGCAAATTGTGCTTCACCTTTATGAACAGCATGGACTAAAATTTCAGTCATTACTTTTGCCGATTTTTCAGAGATAGGTTTTCCAAGTACTTTTGGCTCTATGTGAAGTGTCTGTCCATCCTCTGTTTCTATTTTTGAAACGACATGTGGTTCCATACGAATACCATTGTTGGCAATAGCAGCAAATCCTGATAACAATTCAATAGGAGTAACTGAAATACCCTGTCCAAACCCGGCTGTTGCCAAATCTATGGGATACCATTGAGAACGTTCTCGAAGTATTGGTGCCACTTCTCCTTGTAAATCAATACCGGTATTTTCTCCAATGCCAAATTGTTGAAAATACGATAACATCGTATCAAGCCCCAACGATTGTGCAACATATACCATCCCTGTATTATCTGAATGCATAATAACATCAGCCATGGTGATATGTTCGATATACGTATTATTCCACGTTCGTATTTCATATCCTCCTATTTCAATAGGTTTTGCACATATGGGACATTTTGTATCAGCTTTTACTTTTTTCTCGTTAATACCTGCTGCCATAACCAACGCCTTAAAGGTTGAACCAGGTTCATATGCATTTGTAATAAATGGATTTTTATATAAATCAGCAGTATATTCTTGAAAATGTCTTTGATCAAAAGAAGGATTGCTTGCCATAGCAATAATATTGCCCGTTTTTGGCTCTATAATCCCTACCATGCCGCCACTTGCCCCATACTTTTCAACAGCCTCATTCAGTTTTTTTTCTACCAAATACTGTATGGCCCGATCAATATGCAGTACTAAAGATCGTCCTTTTTGGTTATATGCGCCCTGTTCTTGTTGCGCGATAATTGGCCTCCCTAATGCATCTCTAATCTTAACAGTCGTAATACTCTTTCCTTTTAATTGTCTATCATAATACCCCTCCAATCCAAAATATCCTGTGTCTTCTCCACTGTCATCTTTTCCAACAAATCCTACTATTTGAGCAGCAAGTGATGCCTCAGGATAAAATCGTACAGACTCTTCTTCAAATCCGACACCTGGCAGTTTCATTTTTTCTATCACTTCCTTTTGTTGCAGACTGATGCCTCTTTTTAAGGGTACCCAAAAACGATCTAAACGCAGCTGTGCACTAATACTTGCTTTATCTACTTCCAAAAGAGGAGAAATGTTTTGGGAAAATGTATCTTTTTCTTTAATTTCTTTTGGATTTGCAAAAACCAAATAGGAAATTTTGTTTGTGGCTATAGGAAACCCATCCGATGTTTTAATATCACCTCTCTCACTTGAAATAGTGATGCTACTGCCATATTGAGATTTTCCCATCGCAGAGAGCTCATCAGCTTTCACAACTTGCCAATAAAAAAGTCTCAAGATAACGAGAGAGAAACCAAACAGTAACCCAAAAAATGCAATTTTTATTCGATAACTCATCTGACTGCTAATGGAGGTTTTCGTAAAAACACGCGAGTTTTCACCTCAACAAATCCTAACTCAGCCGCCGCCGATGCGATGGTTGTAAAAGAAGATGCAGTTAATAACTTCTCTTTTAACATCGCATTTTCTTTTTTATACGTCATTATTTGTTCTTCTATTTTTGCGAGCTCAATACCGGTGGTTGAGAGATTATTTGATACCGTTACCTGTGTCACAGATAAAGAAACAACAATCGTAATGATAACAATAATAAATAGTATCGGTTTTTTCATAAATTTCTCTCCGTTATTCTTTACCCTTTTCAAAAACTCTTAGCTTTGCACTGCGACTTCTCCGATTATGCGATACTTCTTCTTCCCCTGCTACAAGAGGTTTTTTTGTTACGATCTTTCCAAGTCCTTTCTTTTCAAAATCTAAAAATACTTGTTTTACAATCCTATCTTCTAAAGAATGGAACGAAATAACACAAATTCGCCCCGAATCTAAAAGCAATCTACATGCTTTTGGTAATGCATCTCTGATTACACCCAATTCATCATTGACAGCAATACGT
>JAGOUP010000021.1 GCA_018061205.1 Candidatus Levyibacteriota bacterium
GTTCTGGGGACCGCACTCATGGAAGCAGTAGCCGAAGCTGTCTCTCGTCTCGAAGCGACAGGCTTTTCCCTCGAACTCGGTGGTGACTGGGAAGCGTACATCATCGCTCAGATGAAGAAGGACAAGCGACTACTGGGGTTCGAGCTGGACAACGCAGTAGAGCAGCTCCTTCAAGTGATCCGCTAAACATCACATCGGACACCCGCTTGGGAGGAACAGACTTCACATCTGTACTCACCGTTCATCAAAGGAGTGAGACATGTCGCCGACGACTAAGCTAAGAGCTGCGTTGGGAGTATTAGTGGCTTTGCTTCTCATGCTATGTGTGTATGCGTATAATGCTGATACCTCGACGGACTTGTTCCAACCTAGAGACAACTTCGCTCGCATCTATGCTCTTTTCCCTGACCAACAGAATGGTATTGAGTTCATCGTCTACGACGACATCGAGCAAAAGCAGCGACAGGCAACATATGTTGTCGGATTCAAAGAAGACAGACTACCTCCTGTCGAGATCATCTGCACTGCTCTCTCATTTCATCGCCCTCCAGACTGTGCGGTGAAAGCAAGACGGAACATAAGCCGACCGAAGGGGTAAACCCGCAACAATAAAAACGATGCAAGTAGGGCGTCAAAAGTTGAAATGAAGAAGATAGTATTGCAGTTGCTGCGATGCTTTGGTGATTCTCAATCACCTCTTTTTCTCTATGCTATGACGCCTTTCTTGTTTTATGATCCTCCTTCCTAGTTTTGAATAAAAATAGTCCTCAAATCGAATCCTGGAGGCTCACAACGAGGCTATAAATGAAATTCGTGATAAGAGAAAGATAGTGTTAGAAGCGGTTAACAAGAGAAGAAAAAAAATGGCAGAAAGGTTAAGGGATTGAAGAAAAAGTAGTTATATAGAGTATATCATTTCTAAAAAAACATGGGAAAATTTTGTATTGGTACATCCAAAAACCTTACCATAAATATGGTGGTTTCTTTTAATAGCTCCAGTCCAGGGGTATAGCCGTTTTGGCTCCAGGAGGGGGTCATATCTTATCTTAAAACTTACATCCTTTTAGGTATTGATGTACCATACCAGCTGTGTTAATCTAAAGGGAGCTATATGTTATCATAGAGTTAGTTCTTGGTATGATCAAAGGTAAGTGGAAACACAAACCGACAGAAAACAACCTAGATCGCCTCCGAAAACTCGGACAGGAAGAAGAAATTCTTCTAAGGAGGGGAACAGCTTTGGAATTAAATCCGAAGTCCAGTACAACCCGAAACACCCGAAAAGTCAGGGTCAGGAAACTGGCCCTTGACTTTCGAGACATAGAATAATGATCTTACGAAAAGAGTTAAATAACATTTCACTTCTAACAAGATCATGGAAAAGCATTTATTCTTCAAAAGAGAAATTCAAAAGACATTCTTCAAAAGGCTCCGATGGAATCAGTATCCAAGATTTCAAAGACAATGACAGAACCTACCTACTCATGCTCCAAAAGGAATTAAAAAAGAACAAATATCATAACAGCGCATTAAAAGGTATCCCAATTAAAAAATCAGAACCTGAAAAATATAGACTAATTGCCGTATCTAATATAAAGGATAGAATCGTACATAAGGCATTGCTTGGAATTTTAAACCCAATAGTATTTCCATTTATAGATAATGGTGTAAGTTATTGTGGTGTTAAAAAAAATATATGGGCTGGCAGTACTAATGAAGCGTTAACTACAAAAAAAGCATTTGAAAAAGTTTTAGAACATGTAAGAAATAAAAAATTTTATGTTTTTAAAGCTGATATAAAAGGTTTTTATGACCATGTACCAAAACGAATGTTTTTCAACATCCTTAAAAAATTAATCCCAGACAACTCTCTCATTCCTATCATCAAAGAAATTATTTATTTTAAACTGTCCAATCCAGAAGAATTTGATGGGAAAAAAGCATCGCTTCTACCCAAGAAATATGTGGGAATTTCTCAGGGTTCTGCTCTCTCTCAATTTTTTGCAAACATATACCTTGCTGATTTTGATATAAAAATGAAAAAGAAATATGGAGATAGATTCATAAGATATGTTGATGATTTTATTATTTTTTTCGATACCAAAGAAGAAGCAAAGAAGGCTAAAAAATATGCAATTCGTGCTTTAAAGGTAAAAAAATTAGAATTATCTTCTGATCCAAATAAAACAAAAACAATAAGCATCAAGAATGACTATGTTGAATTTCTTGGAATTCGGATAGATCAAAATAAATTATCATACAAGAAAAGCAGAGCAGAGACCCAAAAGGTTATCAAAGAAATTCTTGATGAACATAATCAAGATTTATACAGAAGATACAAAAACACCGCCGATATAATAAATTCTATGAACAACAAGATTAAAGGACGAGGCGATTATCTCCACTTTTATCATACTGAAGACACATATGAAGAAATTAATAAATGGATACAAATAAAAAGAAAGCAGAAAAAATTCAAGAATTTACAACTTCTCAATCCTAAAAAAATAACACCAATTATTAAAAAAAAGAATGGCAATCATTATTTAAATAGAATGATCCATTCTTATATATTTTTGCGCTCTTGTTAACAAACTATTTACAGTAGTATAGTAGAAGAAATTAAATCTATGAAGACTCAATTCCTCTGTCTTAAGAATGCGGGGATTTCGAAGACGTCTTCGTCGGTTTCTTCTTGGGGTTTTTGGTTGGATTGATCTGACTGCGATTGTTGTGCAGGTGGATTTGGATTTGAGTTGATGAATGGGTTTGGCAATGGATTGTTTTGTGGCTGGGGAACTGGTGGTTTTTCAAAAGGGGACACAAAATCTTTGAGTTTTTGTTTTGTGCTATCAAATCCTGTGGCGATAACTGTGATCTTCATTTGATCTTTCATGGATTCATCGATGGCTGCGCCAAAAATGATGTTTGCATCTGGGTCTGCTGCTGCTGAGATGATTTTAGCTGCTTCATCTACTTCAGACATGGTGAGGTCGAGTCCACCAATGATGTTGAAAAGCACACCTCTGGCTCCTTCCATGGATATTTCCAGAAGTGGTGATGCGATAGCTGCTCGGGCGGCCGTCACAGCTCTATTTTCTCCCACACCATTTCCAATACCCATGAGTGCTGATCCGGCATTCATCATGATGCTTTTGACATCGGCAAAATCAACATTGATGAGTCCTGGAAGCGTAATCATGTCAGAGATACCTTGTACGCCCTGAGAAAGCACACTATCTGCTACTTTAAATGCTTCCAACAGAGATAGTTTTTTATCAACAACATCCAGAATTCTTTGATTTGGAATAACGATGAGCGTATCGACTTTGTCTTTCATGTTGTCGATACCATCTTCTGCTTGTACCATGCGGCGGGTACCCTCAAAAGAGAACGGTTTCGTCACAACACCGATCGTTAAAGCACCCACGTCCTTTGCCACTTCAGCAATCACTGCTGCTGCTCCGGTTCCAGTTCCTCCTCCCATACCTGCTGCCAAAAAGACCATGTCTGATCCATCCAACAGTGCTCGAATTTTCTCTCTGGATTCCTCGGCTGCTTGTCGTCCCATTTCAGGATCTCCACCAGAACCCAATCCTCGAGTGATATTTTCACCAATTTGCAGTTTTGTTGCTGCGGCATTCGCTAACAGTGCTTGAGAATCAGTGTTGACTGCGACAAAATCTACGCCTTGAATTTGGGAGAGAGAAATCATGGAGTTGAGGGCGTTTCCACCACCACCACCAATACCAAGAACTCGAATTTTTGCAACATTGGAGGATTGTGGTTTTATAAGCATAGGTCTAAGTTGGAGTATCGTAACAGATACGATTTATTTTTGCAAGAAGAGGCGTTATGGAATAAATGATTTGATAAATGACCATATTTTTTGCGGGAGTTTTCCCAACTTTATTCCAGGAATTGATGGCATAGAAAAACCAAACGGCATAGACTCAGAGACTTCGGATTTTGCCCCATATGCAATCAGTCCAACCACTGTTGCGAATGCTGGATCTTGGACTTCATCAATGATCCCTTTGAGTCCTTCAGGATACCCGACACGAACCGGCATAGCGAGCGTTCTTTTTGCACAATCAGTGATTCCAACAGTGCGTGCACCACCACCGGTCACCACAATGCCCGCTGGTGTTTGCCCTGCATAGCCGCTCTTTTTCACTTCAAGACCAATCATCGTAAATATTTCATTGAGTCTGGGTCTGATGATCCCATCTATGAGTGTTTTTTTGGAAACCTTTCGAATTTCCTCAGGAAGTCCCAAGAAACTGAGATCTATTTCATCAGCACTTCTTTGTTCTGGTGTTTTTGTTTCTCGATCTGATTCTTCCATATCTTCCAAACGCAGTGGTCTCTTGTCTGCTGCTTTTGATAAATAGAGTTTTATTTTTTCAGCAGATTCCAAAGAAATGCGAAGACCTATGGCTAAATCATTGGTGATATGACGAGCACCGATGGGCAATACGGAAGAATACGAAATGGATCCTTCTACATACACTGAAATATCTGTTGTCCCAGCTCCTATATCCACTAAGACCACACCGAGTTCTTTTTCTGTATCAGATAACACTGCCAAACTACTCGCATAACCACTGAACACGATACTATCAGCATCAACCCCTACCTCAGAGAGTGCCTTTTCCAAATTTCGAAGTGAGGTGGAGGCAGCAGTAATCATATGTGTATCAACTTCCAATCGTACACCTGTCATACCAACAGGATCATGAATACCATCTTGTCCATCAACGGTATAATTTCGTGGAAGAACATGAATCACTTCTCGAGGAGATGAGAGAGAAATCGCCTTTGCTGCATCAATAACCCGTATCAAATCATTTTGTGTGACTTCGCCCCCTGGTGCTGATACAGCAACAACGCCTTTGGAATTTTGACTTTCAATATGTCCGCCACCGATGGATGCGATGACATGTGAGGCACTATACCCTGCCATACGCTCTGCGGCTTCAAGAGACATATTGATCGCTGATACTGCTTCATCTATATCGACAATCTGTCCTTTTCGAATACCTGCTGCTTTTTGTTCAGAAACACCGAGAATATTGATACTATCGGTGATTTTGGCAATAAGGGTGACTACTTTTGAGGTACCTATATCAATACCAACAACGATTTTTCCATCTGTTGTACGTCCGCTATTATTCATACTTTTTAAAAGCGTTTTATTTAGGCACGAGAACCGGCCTATCAAACCGTAAATCCAATGAAACGAAATGCTTCCCCTCTATTGTAAAGCGTGAGCTTATAAGTTGTAAAGAGGAGATTTGTATATCGAGTGGTTTTTTTTGCGAAATAGTGACTTTTTCGCCTGTTTTGAGTACTACTTTGTAACTATCATCTGTACTCATGATACTCTCGACAACAAATCCTGCTTTTTTTAATTTTTGCTTTACGAGCTGCTCTGTCATGGTATGTTCGCCACTTTGATTAAAAGAAAAACCAGAAGCGAGCGGGCTAATATACCATTGATGTGTTACATATTTACTCAGTTCCGGAATAGTATATGCCAAACAAGCAACAACACCAACAAAACAAAAAAGCCCGAAGAAGAAAAACAGAACCCTTTTTCGGCTAAATCGTTTCTGTCTTCGTTTTGCACCATCAATTCCCATACATTATTTCTCATGGAGAGATTGTTCACACACCGCAAGGATATTCTCTACCGCTTCAGGAATAATTTTGCTTCGAGCTAACGTTGCATGTTTTTCATAGAGGTCTTTATGTTCTACCATAGATCGAATATGCTCATACAGCTTGTCAGAAGTGAGATTCTTTTGTTCAAACACTTCACCCAATCCTTGTTTTTTGAAAAAGAGTGCATTTGTTCGCTGTTCATCTTTCCCTGAAAACGCTAAAGGAATCAGGAGTGCTGGTTTTCCAAAATACAACAATTCAGAAACGGTATTGATTCCTGCTCGACAAATAACCAATGTTGTTTTTCGATAGACTGATCCAATTTCTTTTGGGTCAACAAATTTTGTCACCACGTACCTCTTTTGTAATGGTAGTGGAAGCATAGCCTTTTTCTCGGCCAGCCAATCAAAATCTTTATATTCCTGTGCATCCCCTGTTTGATGAACAATCACATATTTTTCCAAAAGCTTCTCAAGACATCCTTCTATCAACACATTAATAGGATGTGATCCCAAACTTCCTCCTGTTATAAACAAGAGCGGCAATGCAGCATCAGATGCAGAAAGCGGATTTTTTCCAAAAAAATCTTTTTTATCCATCATAGCAATCCGCAATGGATTTCCTGTGAGAACCGTTTTTCTTTTGGGAAAGGATGCTTTTGATTCTTCCCATGAAACACACACATACTTTGCAAAATACGCATTTATCTTATTGGAAAGACCTGCATGGAACGTTTGTTCATGCACAACCACAGGGATACGCAGTAGTGCCGCTGCCATCACGACAGGAACAGAAACATATCCTCCAAATGAAACGATGAGATTTGGCCGATATGTTTTCAGAACAGAAAATGCCTCATAAAATCCTTTTGGAAACTTCAATAATGACGTCAGGGTATATCTCGTAAATTTCCGCTGGAGTCTGGCTGTTGTCAGTGATCGAAAAGGAATTCCGAGGCTTTTTGCCGTTTCATATTCCAAAGAAATTGTTTTATCTGCTTCAAAGGCATATTTTCTGCCAATAAGCAGTACGTCCCAATCTTTCGGCATTGCCTGTATGAGTGATAATGCAGGAGCAAAATGACCTCCACCCCCAGCTGTTACAACTATTTTCATATAATGTTACACATGCTGTGTTCCTTGTCTGGATATATTTAGTAGTATACCAATTGCACATAAAGATACAACCAATGATGATCCACCATACGAAATAAAGGGAAGCGGAATACCCGTCAAAGGAATCAACGCTGTTTGTGCACCTAAATTGATGATAGTTTGGAATCCAATATAAGTTGTAATACCACCCGCTAACAATTTTCCAAATTGATCTTTTGCATTGCTGGCTATCACAAACCCCCGCCATATCAACATCATATACAATGCTATCAACAACACTCCTCCAATAAATCCAAATTCTTCGGCGAAGATAGCAAAAATAGAATCTGTCGCATTTTCAGGCAAATATGCATATTTTTGCAATGAATTTCCTAATCCCACACCACTTATTCCTCCCATACCAAGTGCAATCAAAATTTGTCTTACGTGGTAAGAAGTTGCATCTAAAGATTGATTAAAATTCAAAAATGTTGCCAAACGTGCCGCCCGATAAGGAGCTAGCACGATGAGCAGATATCCGACAGCTGCCAACACAGGCATAATGAACAAAAAATGGATCATTCTGCCCCCAGAGATAAAATAGACAACCAATGCTTCCGCTAAAATAACAGACGCAGTACCCATATCTGGCTCCAGCATAACCAATAACAACACGAAACCAACGAGCAGAGAAAATGCTAAAAATCGTCCCTTTTCTTTTGTTGAAAACCACGCTGCCAAATAAATAGCCAATCCTAATTTCACAAATTCCCCCGGTTGTAACACTGAAAATCCCACATTAATCCACCGTCTTGCTCCCATAACATACACCCCAACTCCCGGAACAAAAACAAGCAACAACATGATTATGGCTACAATGAGAATCGGAACCGCTAAATAATACAGCCGGTGATAATCAAAAAAACTAAAAAAGACCAGACATAAAAATCCTAGAACAAGCCATACAGACTGTTCACGTAAATAGTAAAACCTGTCACCAAAGTCGCGGAAGGCAATAAATGAAGATGCATCAAAGAGTATTAACAAACCAAACAGAGTCAAAACGACCACGATGGCAAGCAGCATTAGATCAAATCTTCTCATGAATAGATTAAATGAAGGCGATGTACAATCCTAGTACTGCAAAACATAATCCGACAATCCACGCTCTCATCACAATTTTTGGCTCTTCCCATCCTTTATTTTGTAAATACAAATGAAGTGGTGATGCAGCAAAAAGTTTTCGACCCAAATATTTTTTACTCAACAACTGTATGAGTGAGGATGCCACTTCAATAATAAAAACACCACCTATAATGACCATAGCCGGAATCTTGCCAGTTAATAATCCAATAACTGCCAGACAAGCGCCCAGTGACATAGAACCGGTATCTCCTAACCAAATACGAGCTTTATAAATATTGAAATACAAAAACGCAATCACGCTACCAATCAAAAGCGCAATAAATACTCCCAAAGACACATCCAATTGGCGTGACGAGATGATCAAAAATGCAATTAAACAAATAAGAAAAAGTCCGGATGCTAATCCATCCAGACCATCAGTGATATTAAATGCGTTGGTAAATGAAACAATAACGAATGCAGCAAACGGTATATACAAGAATCCCATACTCGCCAACCCGAACCCATGAATAAAAATAAAAGAGTACCCTAGTTGAAAATACAAAATCATGGCTACACCAATAGCCAGTATCCACTGCAAAACAAATTTATGTCTAAATCTGAGTCCAAAGAATGCACTTTGCTGCTTTGGAGAAACCAGTTTTTTTAAATCATCATAGAGACCCAACGCACCAAAACCAATAAAGGAAATCATGAGTGCCCCCAACTCCCAAATTTTAAAATCAACATTTAAAATACCATATGACCACAGTGTCATGATGGACACGACTACAATAATGAGTGCAC
>JAGOUP010000022.1 GCA_018061205.1 Candidatus Levyibacteriota bacterium
GTTTTGCTCCGCTGAGAGAATATATGCTATCTCCTTGGCTACAGCTGCAGTTTGGAAGAGTGCCATGCTCTTTTCTACTTCTTTTTTTACATCAGTTGGTGTTTTTTGGAGCACAAATTTGCCAGCTTCCAGTTTTGCTGCATCCAAAATACTGGCAACTAGATTGAGCAGTTTGCTGGATTGGTCGATGGTGATACCCAACAGCTTTTGTTTTTCTGCTTGGCTGAGTTGGTCATCTGATTTTTGCATCAAAGAGGACGCGCCACGGATAGCAGTGAGTGGTGCTCTGAGTTCATGCACCATCATGTTCGTAAAGTCATCCTTCATCTGTTCCAGATTTTTTTCTAGCGTTATATCATGCAGCATGACTGATGCGCCCAGCAGTGTTTGTTCTGTACTATCTCGAACAGGTGTGACAAAAAGTTGGATATTTTTTTCATGAATGAGGAGTTCTTTGGGAGGCAATGGTAGTTTTGCGCTCAGTGCTTCATCTATGGCTGTAGAGAGGTCAAATTGTGATCCTATGGCTTGTGCGACATCGAGCATACTCACGTCATTTTTTTGAATACCCAAAATCGTTTTGGCTGTTGGATTGATGGTTTGCATTTGCTTGAGGGTATTGACCATGAACACACCATCAGCCAGAGAGGATATCATAGCAGTGAGCTTGCCTTTTTCCGTACTCAGTACGTGTTTGAGCTTGGTGATCGCACTCGATGCCAGGCCGGTTATTTGATAGAGAATCGTCATTTGGTTTTCTTTGTAGAGACCCGGTTGTGTTGAAGAGATATTGATGAGTCCGACTACCTCATTGCTGATGATCAGTGGGATGTTGAAAAAAGATCCAACTGGGAGGGTATTTGTGTCATCTAGCATGATGCCTGAAGTGACATCCTCGATGGTTTGCGGGAGTGGTTTCTCTGAGAGCGCGCTCAAAGATGCCAGTGCAGTCCGTTTTACCTGCTCGATAAAGGTGTGACTGATGCGTTCTTGGGCATATGTTTTGAAAATGAGTTTGTTGTCTTTGATCAGCAGGGAGGCACTGGTCGAGTAGGGAAAGAGAGTGATCAGACTCGCAGTGATGACATCAGCGACTTTTTCTATATCCAGCTCATATCCGATACGGTCTTGGATTTCTCGCAAAATAGAGACTTCATAAATGCGTTGTTTTTGGCTTTCTTCATGCTCTAGCAGAAGCTTTTGTGTGCGTTCTTCTTTGATAGAAAGGTAGATAGCGATAATACCAAAAATGATAATCCCCCCCAGAGATGCAAAAACGAGCAGAACCATATATCAATTATCAATGATCAAGTACCAATTATCAATCATTGAATCAATGATTCATTGAAAAATTGAATGGAAATTGAAAATTGGTATTTGAAAATTAGTGAGGTGGTGAGTCATGAAGGGGGTGTTGCGGCAAAAGCCGTGTGTGTCGCAACCGCGGCACCCCCTCCAAGTTTGGTCCTCGCTCGTAGCGAGGGATCAGGTATCTAGTATAATAGTATCCTTTGGCCAAAGCACGCCGAGCGTGGGTTTGCCAAAACCCCAGAATATCCCTCCTGCATCGGTGAGTATTCGACGCAGATGCGGTGTCTGCAGATGGGGCATGATTCCACGCTGTGCGAGACAAGCTTCTGCGACGCCTTTCGGTAGATTGCCTTCCACGATGATCAGGTCGTCTCTCCTGAGTCCGTATGCATCGATGAGTCCTTGCAACTCCTTCATGTTCGATGGGATCATTTCTGTCCCGATGATTTGGGCCTTCAGGAGATTCTCTCTGCGGAGCAGAAAGTCTGTGGGTTTGTCTGTATCGCGTAGGTGCAGTACTTTCATTGGCCAACTCCGATCAGTTCAGCAGGTCTATGTATTGTCATGCTGACTTGAAGAATTCCTTCATCGCGTGAAAGGTTTGCCTCTTTGCCTCCAATCGTCTGTAGTAGGCGTAGGTGGAAAAAATCATCCCTACGATGATTGTTATGAAGCCCATGAAGAAATTGCTCCAAACCATCGTGTACACGCCAAAAAGCATGATGCCGATGCCCAGAGGATATCCCATGAGCTGCCATTTGTCTTCCAAAGACAAAAAGTGGCGGAATTCCGCGTACCTCTTCGACGACGCCATTTTCTGCTCCTTTCCTCTTGTCATCCTCAACGAAGTCAGAATGACAGTAAAACTAGGTACCTGATTTTCAAAGTTCTGCAAAGCAGAATACTCATTTCCCTGAAGCAAATTCATGGGTGAGTAAGAACTCTGCTCTGCAGAGGGATTATACTATGAGGTTCACGAGAAAGCCAATGGATTTAGACTGATGAGGTGAGGTTTTCTAGTTTGTCGCCGGTGCTTTTACTGCCGATGACGATAGTATAGGTGCCAGCAACAAAAAGAATATCTTTTATAAAGAGAATAACGAGCGTTGGTGTTGCGCCAACCAGGGCTGCAGTGCCTGTTTGAACGATATATGTTTGTACGGAATCGATGATGATACCTGCTGCAATGAGAGAGACACCAATAGCGATTCGTTTGAATCCAGAAGCGAGGATACCTGTCCCAAATTTCTTTGTGACGGAGAACATGAGTACACCTGCTGCGACTGCCGCAAATGCAGCGATAAAAGCAGCTGCCTGTATGGCGATGGAGAGCAATGGTATTTGGGCAGTATCCATAATTAATTTA
Source organism: Candidatus Levyibacteriota bacterium (assembly GCA_018061205.1). GTDB lineage: Bacteria > Patescibacteriota > Microgenomatia > Levybacterales > UBA12049 > JAGOUP01. The sequence goes on from JAGOUP010000022.1 coordinate 2,678, forward strand.
AAATTTTTAATTTAAAATTTTTAATGAAATTTAAATGTTTTAAACATTCATTTCAAATTTAAAATTTCAAATTTAAAATTATGCTTGTTTCTCTGATTGTTGCACATCCGGATTGCTGTTTGCAATAGGCGAAGCCGCGTTTGGCGTAGGTGCACTTGGTGGTGTTGGTGTGACAACTGGGGGAGTTGGTGTTACCGGTGCTGTTACGACTGCTGCAACTGCGGCTTTTGCACTATCGTCGCTATCCATACTGGAAGCCAGGAGTGGTTCCATCGTTTTTTTGACAATCAGACCTGAGAGTTCCATGAATTGATTGACGAGTTGCTGGGTGAGGAGTTTGGGGTCACCCGTCATAGCAGTCACTGTTCCATCATCTGCGATAGTGAGGCCTGCAACATTTCGTGCTTTGGCCAGCGTGATATCAGGACCCAGAATCACGATCTGCTTCTTGATAACTTCTGTCAGTAATTTTTGATGATCTCCCAAATTTTTCGGTTCCATAAATTCAAATCTCAAATCAGAAGTTTCAAATCCCAATATATTGGAGCTTGGAATTTGTAGCTTGTGATTTTTATTGTTGTCCAATCACTGGTTCATTTGACGTTTTCGTTTCTGTTGGTGCTTTATCTTTGAGTACTGCTTTGACTTTTGTGACCAAATCTGAGGGTTCTATTTGGTATTTGAGGATGTATTCCACCGCGCCAAAATCCAAAGCTTCTTTGATGAGTTCAGTTTGTCCAAAATTGGATAGGATCATCACTGGAGTATTTTTTATTTTTTCCTCTGCCTTTATTGCTTTGACGATATCATTGCCGCGCATGTCAGGGAGGATTTGATCGATGAGGAGGAGATCAAAGGTGCCATTTTTCGCTTTTTCTATACCAGTCGCACCATCAGAAGCAGTCGTTATTTCATAGCCTGCTTTTTGCAAAGCCGTACCAAAAACAGTGAGCAGGGCTTCATCATCATCAATGAGTAATATTTTCATGTATGCTAATTATTACAAATGATATGCAAATGGATACGAATGTTTATATATTGGAATTAATTAGTTTGAATTCGTACTAATTCGCATTCTATAGGTATTGTTACAGTTTCAAATACTGATTGTCAAGCATCTTTCCTTGTCATCCTGAACTTGTTTCAGGATCTCAATTACTGGACGAGATGCTGAAATAAATTCAGCATGACAATTTTTGATTTGCTATACTACACCTATGATGAAAGAAACTCTCGTTCAGGCGATACAAAAAGCACTTACAGCAGAAAATATAACAGATATTGTTATTCAGGTGAGTATTCCGATAGATCAAAAACATGGAGATTACACCTCCAATGTTGCCATGGTTGCTGCCAAAAAGATAGGCAAAAATCCCTTTGAAGTCGCAGAAGGATTAAAAGGTACACTTTCTGAAATGGCAGTTGAGGGTATTCGGAAAATAGAAGTAGTGAAGCCTGGGTTTCTGAACTTTTGGTTAGATCAAGAATTCATCATCGCGCAGTTGAATAATTCTTGTCATCCTGAACTCGTTTCAGGATCTCATTTGTTGGACGAGATGCCGAAACAAGTTCGGCATGACAACGAAAAAAAGCAGAAGGTCATGGTTGAGTTCACTGATCCAAATCCTTTCAAAGAATTTCATATCGGGCATTTGTATAGCAATATCGTGGGTGAGAGTTTGTCTCGATTGCTTGAAACAGAGGGGAATGAAGTTTGGCGTGTGACATATCAGGGAGATGTCGGACTCCATGTTGCGAAATCATTGTGGGGAATGATGGAGTTGTTCACTATAGAAGGATCACCGTTTATGGATATGAATGGCTTGGAAAAAGTGGATATCAACAGACGGGTAAAATTTATGGGAGAAGCATATGCTTTGGGTTCTACAAAATATACAGAAGATCCTGTCATAAAAGAAGAGATCAACGCAATCAACAAAAAAGTGTATGCCAAAGACTCATCTATCCTTGAAATCTATGAAAAAGGGCGAGCATGGACCCTCGAATACTTCGACACCATTTATGCCAGGCTTGGTTCGGTGTTTAAAAAGAATTACTTCGAATCAGTAGCTGGTCCGATCGGGTTAGCATTGGTGAAAGAGCACATTACCGATGGGATATTCAAAGAGAGTGAAGGAGCGATCATTTTTGAAGGAGAGAAGCATGGGTTGCATAATCGGGTGTTTGTGAATTCACTTGGACTTCCTACCTATGAAGCAAAAGATATGGCGTTGCCTGGCATAAAGGCCAAAGACTATGCATATGATCAGTCTATTATCATCACTGCAGATGAACAGAGTGCATATTTCAAAGTAGTTTTGAAAGTACTGTCTCTGATGTATCCTGAATTAGCGGCTAAGACAAAGCATATTGCTCATGGGATGGTAGATATCAAAGACGCAGATGGCAAGCGGATGAAGATGTCCAGTCGAACAGGAAACGTGTTAACAGGTGAGTGGTTGTTGGATACAGCCAAGGAAAAAATCCAAAAAGCATATCCAGATATGGATGCAGATACTGCTGAAAAAGTAGCCATAGGTTCAGTAAAGTATGCTTTGTTGAAAAGTAGCATAGGGAAAAATATAGAGTTCAGTTTTGATGAATCCATCAGTTTTGAAGGCAACAGCGGCCCCTACCTCCAATATACCTACGTCCGAACCCAAAGCATATTACGGAAGAGTGGTTGTCATCCTGAACTCGTTTCAGGATCTCAAACAACAGAGATGCCGAAACAAGTTCGGCATGACAAGTCAGTTCTGAATCAAGAAGAACTGACTTTATTACGCACCCTCTTCCAATTTGACGAAGTAGTAGCACAAGCAGCAGATGATCTCGCTCCATCTCATGTGGCGACATACCTATTCGATCTCGCGCAAAAGTTCAACAACTTCTACCAGAAGCATAAAATCCTCGAAAGTGACCAAAAAATCTTTCGTATAGGCCTCACAGAAGTAGTAGGAGAAACGATCAAAAAAGGCCTCAATCTCCTCGGTATCCCTGTACCAGAAAAGATGTAATCTCTTCATCATGTCATTCTGAACTTGTTTCAGAATCTAATTGGTAGTATTTGAAATTCTCTGCAGAGCAGAGTATGTATGGGACCGGTGGTGTTGTTTCAGAGAAGAGAGGAAGCGAGTGCGTCGCCAGCTGTACCTTTCGGTAAAGCGATGTCTCACATCCGTTTCTTTCTGTCACCACCGGTGCCCGGAGGACGTTTGATCCAAAGGATCACTACGCCCCCCAGGCACGTTGTTTGTTGTTGCGGAAGGCTTGTTGGCTTAGTGCGTGTAGGTGTATATGCTTTTATCGGCAAAGACCACGATTGTTTCCTTTTTCCCCTCACTTGTTGTGATCTGAAAACGCCACCATGTTCGCCAGACTGGCGGTGTAACTTTGATGTCTCCGATGGTGAGGTTTATCGCTTTTTTCCGTTGGCCCGCAGTCCGCAAGATATATCGGGCGAATCCGAAAGCCTGAACGCGATTATGCAGTCGTTGTGTTGCCATTTCACTTCCTTCGTTTGTTGTCATGGTGGGCAGGGAGACAGTCTTGCCCGAGATGGATGTACCCAGCACCAGCCCATCAAGAATGCTCCGATGATGTTTTCTCACTCAGTGCTCTGCCTCTATAGCACTCAGCAGGTGAGTGTCTAGGTTTCTAAACAACCAACTGCTGAGTGCTTGAAATTATTTCTTCCGCAATTTTTCAACGTGCCCGCTCGCCATCGCTACGCGTAGCGTTAGCGGGCGAGCCAAAAACAATACAAAATTGCTTTCAGTGATTTTAACAGAAATGTCCCAAGAATGAAAGATTATAGGATTTAAAATGAGATTTTAATATGCATTGATTTATAGTAAGGAGTACTTTGATATACACTCATTGTTGTATATAAAATATGTTCTATTGCCCGTTTGGGATCTTGTTTGAGGGGAGGGGAAGTGGTAGAATGAGCAAACGAGTTAGTTAGTTCATCGTTCGTAGTTCATAGTAATACCATGAACTCTGAACTCATAACTCTGAACCAAGTTATGATTTACAAGCGCACAATTTTAGAGAATGGTCTCCGGGTTCTGACTATTCCTATGCGCTCATTTGAATCTGCTACAGCACTCGTACTCGTCGGTGCAGGCAGCCGCTACGAAGACAAAACCAACTCCGGTATCTCTCACTTTTTAGAACACATGGCTTTCAAAGGCACAAAAACCCGACCAACCACGCTCAGTATTGCCAATCTTGTTGATGGTATCGGTGGTGAGTTCAATGCCTATACAGGAAAAGAATCAACAGGCTACTATATCAAATCAGCAGCAAACAACATCGAACTATCTATAGATATCCTCGCTGATATGCTCCAAAACAGTCTCTTGGATCAAAAAGAAATAGACAAAGAAAAAGGCGTTATTTTAGAAGAAATCAACCTCTATGAAGACACACCATCGCGCAAAATAGGAGAAGTGTATGAAGAACTGCTGTATGGAGATACGCCACTCGGTTGGGATATCGCAGGAAATAAAAAAGTGATCAAAGGAGTAAAGCGAAAAGACTTTGTAGACTATATGAAGAGTCTCTACAGTGCAGATAACATTACGGTGGTTATTGCAGGGGGAGTTGAAGAGAAAACGGCGACAGAACTTGTTCAAAAATACTTCGGAAAAATGCCAAAATTTGATACCATAAAGTATAGTCCAGTACTAGAAAGCAGGAGTAAGCCAGCTGTTTTGATCCGACAGAAAAAAACAGAGCAGGTCCATATCGCATTGGGTGTTCGAACCGTTGCTGATGAGCACAAAGATCACTATCCACTGGAAGTGTTAGCAGCCATCGTTGGTGGTGGGATGAGTAGTCGGCTCTTTACCGAAGTTCGTGAAAAGAGAGGATTGGCATATTATGTGCGATCCTATTCAGAACACTATACAGACTGTGGAAGTTTTGTGACTCTCGCAGGGGTAGACGCGAAACGAGCTGATGAAGCAGTCAAAGTCATTGTCGAGCAGTATCGAGAGATTGCAAATGGCTCACAAATAGAAGCGACAGAGCTCAAAAAAGCCAAAGAATTCCTCAAAGGTCACTTTGTCTTGGAACTAGAAGATAGTCGATCAGTCGCAGGCTGGTACGCATCCCAGGAGCTCTTCAACAAAAAAATGTATAACCCAGATGATATCCTAGCCAAAATAGATGCAGTAACCGCAGAAGAAGTCAAAGCAGTAGCGCAAGAGTATCTCGTTCGACCATTAAATCTCGCCATCATCGGAGACTTCAAAGACAAAAAACCGTTTGAAAAAATCCTCAGCTAGACCTAATTAATTTCTGCCTCAAAGCAATAACATTTTTTATGTCAAAACATGAACGACAAGAAGCAAAACGAGAACGGCGAGCAGCAGCCAGGCAAGCAGAAACACTAACAGGTGGTGAATTATTTAGTAGAGCATTGGAGGCAGAACACGCACCAGATATTTTCCTGGTACATCAGGGTATGCGACACGAAGAATTAAATCTAGAGGGTCCGGCAATTATTGGTGAGTCACTGCAGAGAAATTTATCCAGAGCAAAAGGAAAACGAATAGTGGTGCTTGAGAATGCAGGCGGAACAAAGGAGCAGGTGGACCAACTTCATGAAACTATAGATAAGATAGGATTTCAAGGCATTGTCGTATTAGAACTGATTGGTGCAGAAACGCAAAGAGCTGTTTCACCCAGTCAGATAAAAGAACGAATAAAACAAATTGCATATACTAGAAAAGTCAGTGATGTGCTCCGGCAAAGATTATTGCCTGTATCAGATGTTTGGAGATTTTATATGGGAAGAGAGTTAGACAAAGCACGAAGCAGATGGCCATTTGAAGTAGTCCATGAGTACCATACTCCCGATTTTAATGAAAAAGAAAAAACAGCAGGTGAAGGTGGAAATGTCAGTGAACAAGTAAGAGCATTATGGGAAAATGGTGAATTTGATCACGCATTAGGACTCTATATACC
>JAGOUP010000023.1 GCA_018061205.1 Candidatus Levyibacteriota bacterium
GTGTCTGGTTCATATAGAAACCTCCTGTGTAGTGTGCGATGGACCAAGTCCGGTCCACAGACAATACTACTCACAAAAGCTTTTTTTGCAACAAAAAACAGCCGAGCGCTAGCCCGACTGTTTTTGTTTGTTCTACAGAGGGAAAATTATGAAAGGTGCTTTGAAACGAGCTTTGTCATTTCAAACATATCTACAGTTCCTTTTCCACCGAACACCACCTTGAGTGCTGCATCAGCAACAATGTTTCTCTTTTTTGCAGGATCCTGAAGATTGTTCTTTTTGATGTATACCCACAAAGCCTTTACCACCTCTGATCGAGGCATTGGTCCTTTTCCTACAACAGCCTCCAATTCTGGGCTAACGTTGAGGGGTTTCATAAACGCTGAATTTGGTTTTGCCATATTTTCTTATTAACTATTAAAATACCTATATGGGTATATTAGCAGAATAGGGTTTTAGCGCTAGTCCCTTGTATACCCACATCTACTCTGTGGTTTTGCCGTCAAAGTGCTCGCTATCTGCTTCGGCCTCTGCTTTTGTAGCATGAATGACGCCGTCTTTGTGATGTGGGGGCATGTATAGAGAGTAGAGTTTCATAAAATCAGGGCCAGTATTAACGATATTGTGCTTGGTCCCCGCTGGCACAACGACCACACTGCCGTCTGCAAGGTCGTGTGAGATGTCGTTTAATACAGCGACGCCTGTACCTTTTTCTATACGCAAAAACTGATCTACGTCATGCACTTCTTCACCTATGTCTTCGCCTGCGGTGAGAGACATGAGTACGAGCTGGCTGTTTTTATCCGTGTACAGCACTTTGCGGAAATTTTCATTCTCTAGTGACGCTTTTTCTATGTTTGTTTTATATCCGTTCATAATTTTATTTTGGTGATACATCACATATCTCCTTAGCTTCTAAAATAAGTAAGCCTTTGAGTTTTCGACCGGGTACATTTTTTACAACCCACTCTTTTGCTTCTTCAAATATTGTACCAGTATCTACGTATTCTACAGATCCTTTTATTTGATAACCCTCAAGTCCTTTCCAGCATACCAAAGAAACATTTGGGTTTTCTAGTACATTGTCTAGTGTTTTGTTTAAAAAATAATTCATGAGAAGTATTTTATTATCCACTAAGCGCACCGTGGAGACGGGCACTACGTTTATGCCGTGCTTTCCAGTGGTCGCCAGAGCCTTGCTTGTGGCAAACAGTATCGCATTTGTTATTTCTGATGTTAGTTCCATATTTTTTATAATTTAATTATAAATTAATCTATGCTTCACAGCTCACACAAAGCTTTTTTCTGTTTAGGGTTTGTGCGGCATTCATGCTGTGTTGATAGTATAGAGTTTTGACTCCTTGTTTCCATGCCTCAATATAAAGAGCGTTTACGTCTTTTGTGGGAGTTTTTGGATTAATCATTAAATTTATTGATTGCCCCTGATCTATGTACAGCTGTCGCACAGCAGCTTGTTCAATGATTGCGTATTGATCTATCTCTGCAAAAGTTTTAAACACATCCTTCTCTTCTTTTGTTAGAAAGGGTAGGTGACTGACCGAGCCGTCGCTGTCACGAATGCTATACCAAGTCTCTTTATCATTTTTCCCTTTTTTTTCTAGAAGTGCTTCTAGAAAACTATTTTTTATTGTGACTTTCATTTTATCAATGTCTTTTACATAGCAGTTTGACCATACTGGCTCAATACTTTGGGATACTTGCCCCAATATGAAAGCAGAAGATGTGGTGGGGGCTATGGCACAAAGCGTGGCGTTGCGTCTGCCATAGCCAGTGAGTATGGACGGCTCACCAAATATCTTTGCCAGCTTCTTTGATGCCGTTAGGGTTTGTTTTTGTAGTGTTTTAAATATTTCTACATTGAGTTTGTTGGCGCCCATGCTTTCAAATGGAATCATTTTACTTTGTAAAAGAGAATGCCAGCCCAGGACGCCTATGCCAAGCGCACGATTTGCCACTGCAAAATTGTAAGCGCGCTCCATAAATAGAAAAGCGTTTCGACTTTCTTTTTCTGATGAATCACGAAGCTGTTCGAGTTTGTTGATAAAATCTGTCATAACTGCGTCTAGAAAATAGACAAGTGTTTCTACTGCGTCTGTGTTTTTCCAAGATTCGTAATGCAAAAGGTTCATTGATGATAAGTCGCAGACAAATGACCATTCTGATGATGATGGCAATAAAACCTCACTGCATAAATTGCTAGCGTGTATTTTTAATTTTTTATCTTTATACACATCAGCTGTATTTTTGTTAACTGTATCTGTAAAAAAAATGTACGGGTATCCCATTTGTGAGCGACGCTGTAATACCTTTGCCCACAAAGACCTCTTTTGGCTATCTCCGGCAATCATTTCTTTCATCCACTCGTCTGTAACAGTGACGGCGTGAGTGAGCTCTTGTATTGGATTGCCCTCTGTTCCTATATCTAAAAACTCGTCTGCGTCCGGATGCTCTATGGGTAAATACGGAGAAAAATGTCCACGACGTGTGGAGCCCTGACTGACTACATTAACCATGCTTTCAAATAGACGCATAAAATGGACTGACCCAGACGATACGCCGTTGTCGGTAATTTTTGATCCTCGTGGACGTAATGCACCAAAATATCCAGATGTGCCACCACCAAACTTACTCATCATTCCTACTTCTGAGTGAGTAAAAAGGATTTGTCCCATGTCGTCACCAACATACGAACCAAAGCAACTTATAGGTAAACCCTTTCGCAATCCAAAGTTGGCCCAGATTGGGGTGGAGATAGAGTAGTATCCTTTTGACACATAGTCATAAAATTTATTGCTGAATCCTTTTATGGCGAGTATTTCTTCGGCTCTATTCGCAATGAAACGCAATCTTTCTTCTGCTGTTTGCCCGTCTTTTAAATATCCTTTTGCAAGAAACTTTCTACTGTTTTCATTTAGCCATTTTATATTTGTGGTTGTATTCATGTTTTTTTAAAATAAATCGTCTCCAGTAATACTCTGACTTCTTTTGTTGTAGTTGATCGATCGTTTTACAAAAAAGTCTCCATGTTTTGTTCCTATGACTTCATCGTCAAACCATTCTGTTTCTGCAAGTAGCTTTTCGTCGATAGGAAATACACGTGATAGACCAATAGAGTTGAGAGAGTTGTTGAATCGGTTTTTGATAAACTCTTTGACTGTTTTTGCTGGGATGCAAGACACCTCTCCTTTTTCAAAAATCCAATCTACTATTTTACTCTCAGCTTGATATGCTTCTTTGCATGATTCGATGATGGATTTGTTGTACGCATCGTCAAACCATTCTGGATGTTCTGATTTGATGAGATTTATGAGATCTATGCCAAAAAGTCCGTGGATTTGTTCTTCTTTTGATGTTGCCTCTATGACATTTGATATACCCTTAAATAGATTTTTGTGTTTATTAAACGACATTATGATCAAAAATTGCGAAAAAAGGGACACATGTTCTATAAAAAGAGAAAACAATAAAATCGCTTGGGTGTATTCTCTCGGATCGTCACTGCGTGCATTTTTTATTGATCTCTCTAAATAAGTAATGCGTTCCGTGATGACTGGAATATCTTTTATTTTTTGAAACTCACTATTTAGACCAAGAATTTCAAGTAAGTGCGCATATGCATCTTGATGTCGCACTTCACTTTCTGCAAAAGTAAAACCAACAGAACCTATTTCCGGCTTTGGCATTTTTTTGTACACATCTCCCCAAAATGTTTTTACTGATACTTCGATTTGAGCGATGGCAAGCATTGCGTGTTTGATAGCGTTTCTTTCTGGCTCGGTCGTGTGTACTTTAAAATCTTGAATATCGCTAGTGAAATTGAATTCGGTATGAATCCAGTATGAGTGACGAATGGCGTCAACGTATTCTAGTAACTCTGGATATTCATGTGGCTTTAAATTTATTCTTTTTTTAAAAATATCCCGCTTTCGCATCTGTGCTCTGTGTTCGCGATATAAGATATATGCTTTCGCTACGTCGTGATAGTCGTTTTCCATCAGAGCCAGCTCCACAAAGTCTTGTACACGCTCTACAGTGACCACAAAAGAGGGGATTGTTTTGCGTGACTCTGATATTTTTTTTACTACAGCTTTTGTGATTTTTTCTGGCACACCCTTTTTAAATCCATCAACAGCATTCATTGCTTTTTCTACAGCTAGTGCAATCTTTGATGTATCAAACATGACGATCGTGCCGTCTCTTTTCGTTATTGTGTTTCTTGTTGTGGATTTTGTAGCTGGCATAAATAAAAGATATGTTATATTGATAATGGTCTATGAATTATAATATAGATATACATCTATGAATGATAAAAAGTTGGGGAAAAGAGATACGAACACGAAAAATAAAAAGGAGCAAGAGCAAACACGCCCAAGACCAGTCTGGGTGCCACATACTGTGTCTGGAGAAGAGGAGCTTTGTCCAGATTGTTTTAAGGTTGTGGGTGAAAAAAGCAGGTACGGCTTGGTGTGTATGCTTGGTAAGGCAAAAGAAGGTATGACTGTGGGGGAGCTGACAAAGCAGACAAAACTGCGCCAGCCCACAATCACACACCATTTACAGGTATTGCTTTCAGTAAATGCTGTAGAGAGTAATCCTCGCGGACGAGAGCGTGTTTATAGATTAAACAGAGACGCGCATTGTTTTGAAGAGTGTAAGATTCCTTATTAAATAATTAGAAAAAGTATGTTCACATATCTTATTTTTGAAATTTTGTCAGCGGTGGTGGGGGTGACTGCGCTTATTGTGCTTGCTATTCATCTCATCAAAAAGCCAGAGATTCATAGTCTTTTAAAAAAACCGGGTATCTATATCCCAATTTTACTTTTCGTTTTTGCTTTTTTCTCTGGAATGATTTCAAACAAAACATACGCGCCCGATTTTGCTATGCCTGCTTTTATGCACTCTCATGCTCCTGGAGGTATTCCACCAGCCATTCCTTTTTCAAAAATATTTGATTTCTTTTTACATGAAAAAGATTTTGTAAAAGTTGCCGATATTTCTGCAGACCCCTCAGCTGTACCAAGCGAGCCACAAAAGCCAGATGCTGATGGTGTCGTACGCATCAGTATGCGTGCACAAGAAGTGATATCGGAAGTTGCTCCAGGTATTTTCTTTAATTACTGGACATATGACAGACAGGTGCCTGGACCGATGCTTCGTATCAGAGAGGGTGACACGGTGGAGCTCACTCTTACAAATGACCCGTCAAGCTTGCATGATCACAATATTGACCTGCACGCAGTCACTGGTCCCGGAGGTGGCGCCGTCCTCACACATGTAGCTCCCGGAGAGACAAAGACTTTTAAATTTAAGGCGCTCAATCCTGGTTTGTATATCTATCATTGTGCAATGCCAAACGTAAGTACTCACAACTCTCACGGACAGTTTGGTCTCATCATGGTAGATCCAAAAGATCCATCACAAGCGCTTTCAAAAGTGGATAAAGAATTTTACATCGCACAAGGAGAATTTTATACAGAAGGACAGCTAGGTAAAAAAGGACTCGTGCCTTTTGATGGAGACGCAATGCTTGCTGGCAATCCAAATTATGTAGTTTTCAATGGAAAAATAGAGGGCGCGCCCAGAATGTATGCAAATGTGGGTGATAAAATAAGGATGTATGTGGGAAATGGCGGAGTAAATCTGATTTCTTCTTTCCACGTCATTGGTGAAATCTTTGACAAAGTATATCCTGAGGCGGCGATAGGTGAGGGCTCTGCGATTTTCAAAAACGTACAGACCACAGCGGTGCTTCCGGGTGGAGCGTCTATTGTGGAGTTTACTGTGGATGTGCCAGGAAAATACTTACTAGTGGATCACGCTCTCGCTCGCATGAACAAAGGCGCTTGGGCCGTGCTTGAGGTGGGCGGTGCAGAAAATACAGACATTTTTAGTCAGGTGGGGGACGATAATTCAATGCCGATGGATGAGGCTATGGACATGCATTAGGTGTATACTTAGACCCTATGAATACATTGGCCCAAGCAGATATTTTTTTCTTCATATCGTCGATAGGTTTTGTGGTGGTTGCGATTTTGATTGCGATTTTTTTGTTCTATCTGATTCGCAGTGTGAGAGCGGTGTATAGGATCATGGAGAAAATAGAAAAGGATATAGTAGAAATAGGGGATACAACGAGGGAAATGGTAGAGGGTGTGCAAGACAGTGTGGTGTTTAGATTTCTATTTGGGAAAAAGAAAAAATCAGCACGCAAAAATATTAAGTAACGTAATTTAATTAAAATATATATGGCAAAAAACAAAAAAGGAATGTCTGCAGGTACAAAGATGGCAGTGGGTGCGGGAATGGTAGCGGCTGGAGCAGCGGCGTATGCTTTCTTGGGTCCTGAAGGAAAAAAGAACAGAAAGAAAGCCAAAGTTTTAATTTCAAAAGCAGAAAAGACTATCAAAACAAAGGCTTTGCCAAAGATAAAGGGGGCAGAAAAAACTATTGAGAAAATTGTTAAGAAGTATACAAAGAAGGTATAGGGTCAGAAAATCCGATTATTTTTTTATCGACTTTTATTTATGCTTCGTATAATATAGGGCGCGGAATCGTAGCACTCAATATCACAACAAACATCACAAGAAGGAGCTTGAGCAATGACACCCATTTCTATTTCGTCTGAAGTGTACGAGCTCTCGCTCGTCTTTTCACAATCGCTCACACACAAAAACCCAACGCTCGTGTTTTCGATAAGCGCAGGGATTGTGGACGAGCTTGATCGTTGTTTGCGCGACCTGTCAGGTAGGTGGCACAGACATGCTGAGCAATACTGTCCGTCTGGCGCGACATTTTGGACACTTTCGCCAGATTTGTTTGGGCATACCGAGTTTGGTTATGGTAGGTGCGGCTTTGTTAGTAAAAAGGACGACAAAGTATTTTTGCACATCGAGTTGGAGGGTGGTGATCAGCTGTATTGTTGCACCATGACACTCAACCTTCTTGCACAAGCATTGCAGAGTTTTGTTTCTAATGTTCCTGGACAATGTGAACATTCTCCACAGGTCACGCTTAATATGGCGTGCGAGCACAGAGATCAGCACGGGCACTCCATTAGTGGTTTTGTGTCTGCTGACGTTGTGGCGTGGCTGTCTGTAAGTGGCTCATCTACGTCTACTCGGAGAAACGAGAAAGTTTCTGCTGTTGTCGAGGAGGCGATGAAGAGAGTGTGGACAGCTGTTTGTTTGGATGATCAGGCTGAATATGCACAAGAATGTCGGATGGCTTTGGATGAGTCGGGTAGATTTTTACTAAGCTGTTTCGGTAATGCTTGTGACGTTGGAATCTATCCGGATTTAAACAGTCATGTTGGTGTCAGTGGAGTGGTGCCGTTTGGCTGTCACAATCTAGATTTGGCTTCTCAGCAAATCACACTCATTTCTGGTTTGGTGAAACTCTGCGAAATCGCGAGACAAGAAGTGTCGCAGAATAAGTGACAAACTGATTAGATAGCAACGTTTTTCGCGCCGGCTTAAAAGCCGGCGCTTTTCTTTTAAACTGCTTATGACATGAAAACTGTTGGCGTGAGGTTGTGTAAGGGATTCACAAAAACATTGCGGGCCCTCGTAGAGGGTGTTAGAGCTTATTTTTTGGTAATAAAGTGAAACACGTGCCAATGCTTTGTTTCCCCAGAAGCAGTCTTGCCATCTTTTTCTTCTTCATTAAACTCTATCATTTCAAGTTCACTTAGCATATTTAATACTTCGTCTTTTGTTTGGAATGCTAGTTTTGAATCAGCTGCATTCCATTCATCATTTACACCGAAAAATTGACCAACAAATATTCCGCCGGGCTTAAGTGATAATTTAATCTTTTCAATAAATTTTTCAAAACCGTCTTTACCATAAAAAGGCAAAGCGTATTGAGCATTTATTAAATCATAGTAATTTTTAGGAAAATTAAATTCTTGGTACGAGCATATTTTTAAAGTAAATCTTTGTTGGTCAAAACTTTCAGCAAAAGATTTTGTTTGAGGGGAACTGTCTACCGCTGTTACATTTTTGAAATCATTTTCGAGCAAAAAAGCTGATTCAACAAGAGTACCAGCACCCAGATCCAGTGCGGATTCTCTTTCTTTGCATGCGCCCAAAGCCCTTACCACCTGTTCTCGTGGCCCCCTAGACTTATGTGCTTTGTAATATGTATCCCAGTCTTTCATTTTTATATTTCTATTATCTCAAGACCAGCGATGTCTATCGTGCCTTTATATAAAATGTGTGGCACAAGATGAAACATGAGTGGGCGTTTGTCAGCGGAAAACTGTTCTTTGTAGTATTCGATGGTCTCTGGCGGTACTGTTTTGTAAGTATCCATTTTTTCTGGATCAAAATCAGAAAAATCTTTAGCAAATGGAATCGGTCCGATATCTCTTCTGTACAAACAGACGGTTGTGTTTTTTAGATCAAGTAATGATATTGGTATTTTGTACCACCTACTCCACAC
>JAGOUP010000024.1 GCA_018061205.1 Candidatus Levyibacteriota bacterium
TATGATTATTACCAACCTGAAGCCTATGTGCCACATACAGATACCTATATAGAAAAAGAAGTTGAAATAAATGAAGAAATAGATAAATTACGATTATCTGCTACCGCAAACTTATTAACACGTCCTGATACGATTGTCGTTTCTTCTGTATCTTGTATCTATAACCTTGGCTCCCCTGTTGAGTATGGAAAATTTGCACTAGAACTACAACCAGGAGCAAAAATTTCTATGAAAGCCGTTATGCAACGGCTGAGTGATCTGCAATATGAAAGAAACGAATATACCTTCAAACGAGGATCATTTCGTGTGAGGGGAGATACCGTAGATATTTTTCCAGCATATAAGGACTTTGGACTTGAGATCGAATTCTTCGGTGACAATATACGAAAAATTGCAGAGCTTGACCCGCTCACGGGTAATTATCTCAATGATAACGTACCAGCGGTAGTCATCTATCCAGCAAAACATTATATGACTGATCCTACCTCTTACGATAGCGTCTTTCCTCAAATTCAAAAAGATATGCAATCCCAAGTCGAAAAATTTAAAGCAGCTGGAAAACTCATTGAAGCACAACGAATTGAACAACGGACACGCTATGATCTGGAAATGATTCGAGAAGTAGGATACGTGAATGGTATAGAAAATTACACCAGATATTTTGATGGAAGAAATCCAGGGGATCCACCATATACCCTTGTTGATTATTTTGCGTATGCTTCAAAAGATTGGCTACTGATTATTGATGAATCACATATCACACTCCCTCAAATTCGCGGTATGTACAATGGTGATCGTGCACGGAAAGAGACGTTGATTGATTATGGATTTCGTCTCCCCTCCGCATTAGACAATAGACCACTTCGCTACGATGAATTTATGAGATTGATCAATAAAACTATTTATGTTTCAGCAACACCTGATGAATACGAACTTTCCTTGGCAGCAGAGAACGAAAATGGTATCGCAGAGCAGCTTATCCGACCAACAGGCTTGATTGATCCTCTGGTAACAGTAAAACCAACAAAAGGCCAAATACCTGATCTCATCACTGAAATCAACAAACGGGTAACAAATAAACAACGGATATTGGTAACAACACTCACAAAACGTATGGCCGAGGAACTCACCTCTTATTTGGAAGAAAAGGGTATCAAAGTAGCGTATCTCCATTCCGACATAGAAACATTTGAAAGACAGGACATTTTGGATAGTCTCAGAGAAGGTGTTTATGATGTCTTAGTAGGTATCAATCTTTTACGAGAAGGATTAGATCTCCCCGAAGTATCACTGGTTGCTATTTTAGATGCAGATAAAGAAGGATTTTTACGCAGTCGTTCTTCGTTGATTCAAACCATGGGAAGAGCTGCGAGACACATCGATGCAGCTGTTATTATGTATGCAGATAAGATGACCAAATCTATGCAAGCAGCAATTGATGAAGTCACGAGACGCCGAAATATACAACTCGCATATAATAAAAAGCACTCGATTACCCCAAAAGGTATTCAAAAAGGTATCAGAGCAAAATTAGTGGATGAGCTGTTAATGGAGAAAGAAACAACGAGTATGTATGATTTGGCAAAAAAAGATGTGTTGCTCCCAGATGAGAAAGAAAAACTACTCAAAATGATGCGATCAGAGATGAAACTAGCTGCAACTGAACTAGATTTTGAAACAGCAGCAATTCTCAGAGATAAAATAAAACAGCTAAAATCTTAACCTTTTACCGATTCTGCATCACCCGCACTTCCTAATACTTCTAATTTTTCCAAAAGTCCTTCATCAGGAAGCGATGCCAGATCAATACCTTCTTTAAATGCCGTGATTAATCCTTGAATAATCCTCCGAGCAGATTTTGCTTCTCTTTTTTTTAAATAGCTTACTTCAATAGTATTTTCTACAAATCCTTTATCAATTATTTTGAGTGTTGCATAAAAAGGCGTCATCTCAACAAATACATCTTGGATATTCTCTACAGGAATCGTATGTAAATGTCGACTAAAAAAATAATCTCGCTTACTCACATTGACCTTATTGATATCAATAGTTATATGAGAAGGGAAAAAATCAAGAGGCTTTACTGATTTTATTTGTAAAAGCGTTGTTGTGTTATTTCTTTTCACTAAATTCTCGAATTTACTGATATTTAAGTTATTTTGCTGTGCCTTTTCTTTGGTTGCTTCCGCTTCACCTATTTCTTTCAATGCTTTATCCGAAACATGTGGATAGTCATTTGATGGATACCCCACTTTCGCACTATCTGTTGATTTTTGCTCTTCTAAGTCTTCATTTGTTACAATAGTCTGTGCTTTTGGTACCATACTATTTTTCGACAAGTGTATTAAAATTTACCTCTTGAACATTATTGCCTTCTATAATAGTCAATACACCCGGTGGGGGGTATTTAAAAAAATTATATTCGACACGCATGTCTTTTTTTGCTGTTAACAGTGAAATAAGTGTTGAGATACAAGCACCATGGGTACAAATAGCGATTGATTGATAATCGTTTGCTTCAATCTCAGCCAAAACACTTTTTAATCTTTTGATAAAGTGTCCTGAAGATTCTAAAAAATAATCATTCAACCGTTTGTCAAAAACAAATTGTTTTTCTGATTCTTTTCCGATGATTTCAACTGTTTGCCGACAACGCTTGAGCGCTGAGGAGATATTAAAGTCTGTTGGAATATTTTTCAAATACGCACCCAAACGAGTCAATGCTGGGCTTGCTTCAGGTAATATGGGAGCCGAAAGCATACGAACTCCATAGCCTGTTCCGTTCTTTGTCGCAAATGTTTCTCCATGTCGAAAAATATAATAGGTTTTTTGCATAGTTTTATGGATCTAAATAGGTTCTTTTTGCTAAAGATGATTCAGTACTGGTTGGAAATCCTGTGATAACATCAAGTGCATTAGGGACTATTGTACACTGAATTGGTGTTGTACCAAACAGTCTTGCGTCTGCATGCACAAGCCGTGGATTTCTGCTTCGAATTTCCACTGTCTTTGCCTGGAACATTTTGATCTTTCTTTTCTCTGCACTTCCAATGGGTAAAATACGATAAAAATATCGAAATAATTCAAATTTAGTCATATAAAAAAGCGATACGGTCAATCGATGATCATTTAGCTTTGCATCAGGTGCGATGATAAATGATGCACCCGAATAGGGACCGTTGGCAATCGTAATCATGGTTGCCCGAGTTTTAATAACCGTACCATCAATGATAATTTCTACCGGATACCCATAATAATAAAACAGTGTTTTGAGCATACTACCAAATGCTGCATAATCTCCTTTTTCCACTGCATTAATATGCTGATGCATTTCTGCCTCCAACCCCATACCAATACTTTCTACAAAATATGAGGGCTTGGATACTATCTCACCATTCACTGAGACAATACTCCCAACATCAATTTTTCGT
Organism: Candidatus Levyibacteriota bacterium; assembly: GCA_018061205.1. Lineage (GTDB taxonomy): Bacteria > Patescibacteriota > Microgenomatia > Levybacterales > UBA12049 > JAGOUP01. The sequence goes on from JAGOUP010000024.1 coordinate 3,432, forward strand.
TTTCTTCCAATTTTGATGAGTTGTACTGCCTGTTCTAAATCTCTTGGAATAGACAGCATCTTCGCAATATTCATATACGACCCTAAAGGCAATATGCCGAGAGGAATACCAGAGTGTACCAGCGAATTTGCCACTTCTCCGACAGTTCCATCACCTCCCGCAACAATAACCGTTTTATATCCTTCTTTTTTACTCTTTTGCCCCAACTCAAAAGCATGATTTTTTGACTGAGTTGGGAACTCATCAAAGGCAATTTGATACCGTGTTAATAAGTCTCTAATCTCCTCTAGGGATACACTTGGTTTGCGCGATGCCCACCATTTTCTCCCTGAATGAAGGTTGTAAATCAGTTTATAAGGATTTTTCATAAAAATGTTTGTCATTCTGCCTGCCCGCCTCTGACGGGAACGAAGTGAAGAATCTTCTCTATTCGGTAATATTCTTCAGATGTTCAATTTTTACAATTTCGTGAGTTCCCGAAAGGATAACTCCTACTGCATCCAGTCTAAGCGCTTTTGGTAAGGATTTATGCAAAATTGTGTAATAAATTGCTGTTTTCTGCATCGCTTTGAGCTTCCAAAAAGAAATAGCCTCAAATGGGGTACCAAATGCGAGTGTTGTTCGAGTCTTTACCTCAATAAAACAAAGTGTTTTTTGGTTTTTGGCTGTTTCAATGGCAATAATGTCTATTTCTCCTCCCTTTGCATGAAAATTACGCTCTACTATAGTATAGTTGTTTTTTAATAGATACTCACAAGCCAAATCTTCTCCAAGCTTTCCAACAGGATTGACAACTTTCATCTTTAAGGGTGTCATCCTGAACTTGTTTCAGGATCTAGATGCTGAAATAAATTCAGCATGACATTATTATAACAGGAGAATATTATTTTGCAGTTCGGAGATTATAGAGTTTTGCTTTTCTCACTCGGTGCTTTGGCTTTGCTTTGAGAGTCACTTTTTCAACATTTGGAGAAAATACAGGCCAAATACGCTCAACTGCGACATCGCCAACCATTTTTCTGACCGTAAAACTTTTGTTCTCGTCGCGACCTTTGATAGAAAGCACGGTACCCTCAAAAATCTGCACACGAGCTCTTGGATTGCCTTTGGCGTCAGTTTCTTGAATTTTGGTGTGTACACGCACGACATCACCTACATTAAAATCAATTTGCTGTATCATATGGCTATTATAGCGTAAACTTGCTCTTTTCTCAAGATTGAAGATGCTATTGCTTTGCAGCCTTCAAAAAGCTAATAAATAACGGGTGAGGAGCCAAGGGACGACTCTTGTATTCTGGATGGCCTTGCGTACCGAGATAGAAAGGATGCTGCTCTTTTGGCAATTCTATAATCTCACAGAGATTCTCGACAACTGACCTGGCTGCAATGATAAAACCTTTTGCTTCAAATTCGCGGGCAAATTCGTCATTAAATTCATAACGATGACGATGTCGCTCACTTGTTAACCCATCCTTACTGAGTAACCCTCCATATTTCTCATAACTTTCATAAGCGAGCGTTCCTTTTTTCACTTTTGCTTCCCATGCACCTAATCGCATAGTCCCTCCATAGGCACGTCGTTCCATAAGTTCTTTTTGGCTTGGAATGATGTGAATGACCTGATGTTTGCTCTCTTTGTTGTTTTCTTCTGTATCTGCATCTTTCCATCCCAAAATATCTCGAGCAAATGCAATACTTGCTAGTTGCATGCCATAACAAAGTCCCAAATAAGGAATCTTTTTTTCTCGAGCATATGACGCAGCTGCTATCATTCCCTCAGATCCCCGTTGTCCCCACCCGATTGGCACAATAATCCCATCCGGATTACCAATAACCTCTCCTACTGCCTCACTCACTTCTTTTTTATCCGCCGTAGCTTTAGCGATGGCGGATTCGACTTTTTCTGCATCCACCCATTTGGTTTTTACCTCAACAGAAACATCTTCATGCCAACTCGCATGATTGATCGCATCAAAGAGTGCTGCATAAGAATCTTTCAACTGATAATCTCCCGTACCAAAATATTTTCCAATAATGGCTATTTCGATTGTTTTTGATTTTGGAGCTGTAATGCGTTTTACCAACTTTTCCCATGCGGTTACATCTGGCTGCCTGACTTCTAATCCCAATTTCGTCAGGATTTTTTCATGCATTTTTTGTTTATGCAGCATAAAAGGAATTTCATACACTGATTCTAAATCTGGATTGGAGATAATATCTTCAGGATGCATATTACAAAAGAGTGCAAAACGATCTCGTCTTCTTTGATCAATATATTTTTCGCTTCGTGCGACGATAAAATCTGGCTGAATTCCCATGGAGTTGAGCGTTCTGACAGAGAGCTGTGTTGGTTTTGTTTTTGGTTCACCCAAATGATGTGGGGTTGGAACATAACTCACATGGACATGAATAACATCTCCCGGATTCTTCAGAGTCATGATTCGTGATGCTTCGTAATAAAAAACGTTTTGGTACTCCCCAGCTGTTCCTCCAAGTTCAATGGTTACGATATCTGCATCTGAAGTAGTGGCCAAATGTTTGATTCGTTTAGTAACTTCATCTGTTATATGTGGAATCGCTTCGACATCTTCACCGTTGTATTCAAATCGTCGCTCACGATCGATAACGGTTTTATAAATTTTCCCCATGGTAACAAAATTGTCTTCTCCCATGTTCTCATGCAAAAACTTCTCATATGATCCGATATCCATATCCGCTTCTGTACCATCCTCACACAAAAATGGATCACCATGTTCAATAGGATTGATCGTTCCCGCATCAATATTGAGATAATTTTCAAATTTTATAGGGGCGACTTTATATCCTGCAGATTTGAGGAGAAGTCCGATAGATGCAGTGGTCAATCCTTTTCCTATACCGGATATGACACCGCCTGATACAAAAATGTATTTTGTTCTTTTTTTGTGTAGCACGATTTATTCTAGCAAATTCACGAAAGTGTCGTCAAGTCCGAAATCATCTGGTATTTTTCGCTTTCCAACAACAATCAATCGCTTTTCATCAGCAAAGCCGGAACAAGTAAACAATGTTATTCTCTCGTCCGCTGTTGGTGCGATAACTTCTACTTGATCAGGAGTTACCTCTCTAATTTCTGAAACAGTATAGACATACCATTTTTTATCCGTTAATACATATATATCATCAGTATCAGAAATATTTTGTAAATTGAGAAATAACAGATCCCTAGCATGAGCAAACACAACCATATTTCCTTTTTGCCCAGGAAATGCTGTCCCCATACCATGATTTGCAAAAATTTCAGATACTTCCCAATGGCCATCGACAATTGCTGCAGCAACTATTTTTATATCAATATTTATTCTTGGAATAATGATTCTTTGTGGTTTTTCCAATGATAAAGGAAGATGGAATCCTGTACTGATATGAATTGGTTCAGCATCGAATAAATTTTGGGAAGAAGGAGTCGGTGTTACTACTGCTGTATTTGGCTGGGTTTGTGCTGTTACCTGAAATGAATAGATAATAGAAACGATCACAAAAAACGTAACAATAAAAAATGTATGATAGAGATGTATCCGTTTCTTTTTTTTGCCCATACAAAATAATTGGAGGGCAGAAGATATTTTACTTTTGTGTGTAAACCCAAATATTTTCTATTTCCAACACGCAAAAGTACAGTCAGTTGCGTGAGTATATGATTCCCTAAAATCAATGTCAATGAGAAAAAATACTATCAGCTAACTTATATAAAAATTGGTGTCAATTAGCGAAGTAATGCCAAATTTCCTGTTAATTTATTGATAATTTTTTTATTTTACCAAAGCTTTCGTGATATACTAAACGGTAATAATGCGGGGTTAGTACACCGGTAGTATGCCACCTTCCCAAGGTGGAGAAGCGAGTTCGATTCTCGTACCCCGCTCACACTTATCGAGGAAGCTGGAGAATCATGCCTGCAAAAATGGCATCAGGAGATTGGAGATTGTTAGTTGTCATGATATCTTTCCACTTATATCCGTCGCCATACGCCCGAACAGCAATATTCCATAATAAATCACCTTCTACAATGGTATAGGATGATTCTGTAATTGGTTGCGTTGATGCTGTAGTAACTAAAGAAGGAGTGAGATGGTCTTTTGCAACTTTTGGTATCATGAGTTGTTTCCCTTCATCAATAGTGTCAGGATTTTGAATGCCATTTTCTTTCGCTATGGTAAGAAATAAATCTGGTGTTTCATAGTATTTGAGAGAAATTGTCTTTAAGTCATCACCAGGTACGATGGTATACATACCAAGACTTTCAACTTTTTTCGTGATTTGTACAGCAGTAACTGGTGGTTTTGTCTGCATATTTTGCGTATTTCTATTTTTTAAATAGCCTATTCCCAGTGCAGCTACCAATAAAACAACAGCAATACCGAGTAACAGACTTTTGTAAGATTCATGAAGCTTTACCTCATCAGCCATAGCAGAAAATGAATCAATTTTTCGTGCTTTACTGTTTTCAAGAATCACTGTTTCTTTTTTAGGACGACCAGACTTTTTTTTCTGCATAAATACTCCTTGAGCAAAAAGAGGCAGATTTTTGCTTTCTGGCGGGACCGACGAGACTCGAACTCGCGACCTTCTCCGTGACAGGGAGACGCGCTAACCAACTGCGCTACGATCCCACGCAAATGATAGATACATGCTGTAGCATTTCCTATCCAAAGGTATTTTATCATAAATTAACCAATTAGTCAGTGCCTGGTTATATAGTGGTATAATC
>JAGOUP010000025.1 GCA_018061205.1 Candidatus Levyibacteriota bacterium
AATAGGAAGGACAGATTTTTCAAGAGAAGGGATATGCGTATAGGCATGGTTGGCTCGTTGGATAATGGCTTTTTCTTCGCTCATGCCATAGAGAAAGTGCACGCGTTTGGATTTGATTTTTCGGGCTAGTGCTGCACAGTGGAGGGTGGAGAAATCCTCGAATCGCCTCATGGTGATAGAAGAAGCTTTGGTTTTGGGTTTTTTCTTCATGTCTTCTTTGAAGTAGGGGGAAAGAGAGCAGAGAATCAGGCCTGCTGGTTTTACTTTCGTAGCAGCTAAGAACCCTATCATGGCACCAAAGGAAAAGCCTAAAATATACTTTTCTTTTGCCTCAATACGGTTGTATTTCTTTAAAAACAGCGCGGTATTTTCTGAAATAGTACTTTGCTTCCAAGGAATGGTTACGAGGATAGGAGCATAGCCTTCGCGTCTGAGCATAGAAGCTATCGCACGATATGCTTTCCCGCTTGGTTTGTGCCTGAATCCGGGAATAATAAATATAGGTTTTTTCTTCATCGTTGGGGGATTATACAATTAGCCACTAGTTTCTAGCAACTAGTAACTAGCTTTGAGGTGTTTTTTGATGGTAGTGAGGAGTTCGGGAAATTCTTTTTTATCAATTGGCAATCCGAAGTGGCCTTGGTCTGTGTATTCGTGATAGTCTGTTTGGAGTTTTTTGTGGATAAATCTCGCTTCTTCTATGGGGATGAAGGGGTCATCTGTAGAGGCGAACTGGACGATCCATTTTTGGTTATCCTTTATGGCTTTCCAATTCCAAGGATTAGTAAAATAGCCACTCTGTTTTTCGTCTTCATCATCTAAGTCAGTGTGATACGTACTCACTAATACTGAACCCAAGAGTTTGTGTGTTTCGGCATATCGCATCGCAAGGATGGCTCCAGAGGAGTGTCCAATAAGAATGGTCTGTTCATCAGGTTTCAGACTTTTCAAAAATGGCATCCATACGTTCATCGGTGCTATTTGGTTCTCTGGAAACGTTTTAGCGATAACTGGCAGCCCCAACTTTTCCAACTCTTTTTTTACAGAAGGTAACCAAAAGCTTTCTGAGGTACAGCCTAAACTTCCATGGAGCAAGATGATTTTTGGTATCATAGAGGGATTATAAGGGGTAAAGCGTTAAGCGTAAAGGAGAAAAATAGGAATGTTATACTAGATAGATGAAGAGAAAGTTGGTGGATATTTTTGATTTTTCGAGGAGTTCAGAGGCGGTCGTGACACTCCTTTTTGAGATGTTTTTGGGGTTGGTGGCAGTCCTTTCGAGTATTTATGTTTTTTTAGCATTGGCTGATGAAGTGTTGGAAAAAGAAACATTTTTTTTTGATAGTATCATCAGTAATTTGGTTACTGCTTTTCGAACTCCATTCATGACCGAGGTCATGTTGGTGGTCACATTTTTGGGAGGGAATTATTTTCTCGCGCTGGCTATCATCACCACAATATTGCTTCTTTGGAAAAAGCACCGAAAAGATGCCATCATGTTTTCATTCATTTTTTTCTCAGCTGTTGGGCTCAATCTCATCCTAAAAGAAATATTTCAACGACCCAGACCTGATGAGCCACTCATCATCGAATCACTCTACAGTTTTCCCTCAGGTCATGCGATGAATTCCTTTGTGTTTTATGCGGCACTGACCTATTTTGTTTTTCGACATATGAAGAATAGAAAATTGGGAATGCTCTTTTCGTTTCTGGCTGGTTTATTAGTATTATTGATTGGTATCAGTAGAGTCTATCTTGGTGTGCATTATGCCTCTGATGTGATTGCGGGGTTTTTGGCGGGGTTGTGTTGGATGGGGGTAGTGATACTGATCGAAAAAACTGTGTTGTTTTTTAGGCTTTTTAGAGAGTTTGAAAATAAAAAGGAGTATTAGATAATACTATTTCTTGACACTTTTACTGCAAAAGTGTCCAAAAGCTTATCGCCAGCGTGCGCTTGCTAAAAATGTAACTCGTTCGCTAAAAAGAACGACTGCGCTCAACTTCGTTTCGCTCCGCTTGTCTCTTTTTTTAACGCTCACTCCTCACATTTTCTTAACGCAATGCTCCTAATGGCGGTAACCCCTAAAATTTTAACATAATGAACTGATATAATTCCTTTATGAAAGATTTGACCAAGGAGATTATTTTTACTGATAGATTAAAATTGGTGGCTTTGTCTGAGGAGTATGCGGCGGATATTTTTGAGAATTTTTCGGAGGAGATTACGACTTTTATGAATCCACGGTCTCCGAAGAAGATAGAGGAAGTATTGGAATATATTCATACACAGATTCCAAAAATGGAACGGGGAGAAGAGTTGCCGGTGATCATACTAGACCTTGAAACGGGGGAATTTTTGGGTGGTGGGGGAGCACATCAGCTGAATACTTCCACTCCAGAATTGGGGATTTGGATCAAGAAGTCAGCGCATGGGAAAAAGTATGGACGGGAGGCAGTGACTGCTCTCAAGCTGTGGATTGATGAACACGTACCGTATACGTACATAAAATATCCGGTTGATAAAAAGAACATTTCGAGTCGGAAAATAGCAGAAAGTCTCGGTGGTGTTGTCGAAGACGAATATAAAAAGACAAATATGTCGGGGAATGTGTTGGATGAAGTGGAGTACCGAATATATAAGCAATTAGCAACTGGCGACTAGCGATTAATGTAACCAGTGGCTGTTGTTTTAGAAAATAGTTAGTGAAGATATATTGGTATATTTGCACTAATATAGTAATTTTCTTTGTCATTTTCCGCATTTCTACTGTGAACAGTTTCTATCGTGAGCTTGTATTGTGCTTTGTATCATTGAATAGCTCAGAGAAAGTGCGTTATACTGGATATATGCTGTCTACAGTTTTTGGTTATGTGAAGAAACCATTTGGTTGGTTTTGGAATCTGAAGAAGCGCTATAAAGCGGTGGTTATCATCATTCTTCTGATCGGAGGAGGGATCATCAGTAGTCAAATAAGTAGTGCGACGAAAAAACCGGAGTATATAACTGCTGAGGCGAAAAAAACGAATATAACGGAAATCGTTTCTGAAGCAGGAACCATAACTATCAATGGACAAACAGATGTCTATTCTCCAACAAATGGTATTGTTGAAGAGGTGTTGGTGCAAAATGGTGAAACGGTAAAGGTAGGGCAGGAATTGTTCAAAATAAAAAGTAGTGCAACAGAAACGGAAAAATCAGCAGCATTGGCTACCTATCTTGCTGCTAAAAGTACGCTCGATACTGCAAATGCCTCATTGTATAGTCTCCAGTCATCCATGTTTTCTCAGTGGGATACATTTAGGCAGCTCGCGGAAAGTGATTCCTATGAGAATTCAGATGGATCTCCGAAAAATGACACGAGGGCGCTCCCGCAGTACCATATCGCTGAAAAAGATTGGCTGGCTGCTGAGCAAAATTATAAAAAACAACAGGCTGTTATCTCTCAAGCACAAACTGCACTCAATACAGCAAATCTCACGTATCAAGCGACACAAAATGCAATCGTGAAAGCGAATGCAGCAGGTGTAATCGCAAATTTATCTGTGAAACAGGATAGTACCGTCAAAGCATATGCACCAACAGCAGTCTCATTGCCACTCGCTACTATCGCAACATTGGCAACACCTGAGGTCATGGTGCAGCTCAGTGAAAATGATATCGCCAAAGTCGAACCTGGACAAAGTGTGACGATTGATGTCAGTGCCATTTCCACCAAAATATATAAAGGAGTTGTGAGTAGAGTGGATAGTATCGGTACATTGGACAAAGGTGTCATCAGATATAAAGTGTATATCGATGTGCTCGATGCTGATAACCGGCTGCGTCCGGGGATGAATGTGGATGTAGAGATCATAACTACGAAGCTATCTAATGTGTTGTCTGTGCCAAATGCTGCTGTCAAACCATACCAAGGAGGGAGAGCAGTGCGGGTTCCCGGCAAGAAAAAAGGTGAGATTGATTATAAGGCTGTCAAAGTAGGTATCAAAGGAGAAAGCAGGACACAAATACTCAGTGGGATAGAAGAGGGACAACAAGTCATCACCTCGCTATCAAATGATGCAACAACACGACCAGGACCTTTTGGAGGATAGGGTATTACTATTTGTCATGCTGAATCTGATATTTGTCATCCTGAACTTGTTTCAGGATCTAATATAATACATCTGAGATGCTGAAATAAATTCAGCATGACAGGACGGTTCAGGATGACAAGGGAGAAAGTATGACGCAACCACTTATTCATCTAGAAAATGTAACCAAGCGATATCCACTAGCTGATGGGGAATTTTATCAAGCACTCAATGGGGTAACGCTTTCTATCAATGAAGGAGAATTTGTCGCGATCATGGGACCATCAGGCAGTGGGAAATCAACAACTATGCATATCATCGGAGCACTCGATACGCCGAGTACAGGAAAATATCTCCTCAAAGGAAAAGATATCAGTAGTTATACGCCGGATCAACTGGCTGAAATCAGGAACAAAGAAATAGGATTTGTGTTCCAAGCATTCAATTTGTTACCTCGAACAACAGTGCTCAAAAATGTGGAGCGGCCTATGGTCTATGGTGGTGTGCCACCAGCTGATCGAACAGCACGTGCGATGGCAGCACTGGAACTGGTACATATCGCCGAAAAGGCACATAATCTCTCAAATCATATTTCCGGTGGACAAATCCAACGAGTCGCTATCGCCCGTGCACTTGTGATGAATCCATCGATTCTGCTCGCTGATGAACCAACAGGAAATCTGGATACCAAAACATCAGGTGAAATCATGCAATTTTTCCAAACGCTGAACAAAGAAGGCCATACAGTGGTCGTGATCACACATGAACAAGAAGTAGCTGACTATGCAAAGAGAATAGTAAGGATTGTCGACGGGAAGATCGTTTCCGATAGGAAACGATAGGGGTATGAATTTTCAAGTAACAATTTTCAATTTTCAATCAATTTTTCAATGAAACAATGTTTCAGACATTGGATAATTGGATCATTTTTGGAAATTGGCAAATGATAATTGAAAATTATTAGTTATGGAGTATACGGAAATAATCAAATCAGCGTTTCAGGCTCTTCGGGTGAATGTTCTGCGGACAGCACTGACGATGTTGGGTATTATCATCGGTATTACGTCAGTGATTTTGATTTATTCTATTGGGCAAGGAGCAGTCAAATTCATCACTGATGAGTTGACATCTTTTGGAATCGATTATTTTCAAATCAATCCAGGAAAAAGTCAATTCAGTACCTTTGCCGGATCACAATCACTCACATTTGAAGATTTGGAGGCAATAGAAAAAGATACCTCACTCACTAACATAAAATATGTTGCACCACTGGCGACTGCATCCATGCCGGTTTCGGCAAATGGTGAAGAAGAAGAACTCCTCATTTATGGTGTGACACCTGAAATGCTATCTATCCTGCGACCTGATGTGACGGAGGGAGAGTTCATCACTGAAGATCAGGAAACAACATCTGAAAAAGTCGTCGTAATGGGGTCAGAAGCAGCAGAAAAACTGTTTGGAGAGAATACGTCACCACTGGATGAAAGTGTCCGGATCAATGGAGGAATCTATAAAGTAACAGGAGTGGTGAACTCATCCAGTGCATTGGCAGGGGGGATTTTAAATAATGCACTCTTCATTCCTATCAATGTGGTCATCGATGATATTGTGGGAGAAGAAAAGCTCCAGGAAATCGATATCAGCGTGCATGATCCAAAAACAATCAACCAAACAATCGATGACGTGGAAGCACTCCTCAGAGACAGACACAATCTCGAAGAGGGAGATGAAAATGATTTTCAGCTCCAAAGCGCACAAGATATGTTAGATACCGTGCAAACGATCACTGGACTGTTGACTGCGATGATTGTGGGTATTTCAGGAATATCTCTGGTGGTAGGAGGAGTTGGTGTCATGAATATCATGTTGGTGTCTGTTACTGAACGAACACGAGAAATAGGACTGCTCAAGGCAATAGGAGCCAAAGAATCAGATATCCTCACACAATTTTTGGTGGAAGCCATGGTGATGAGTCTGATCGGTGGGCTGATAGGAATCATACTCGGTGTTGGTGGTGCGTTCCTGATTTCTCTCGTGGCAAATATCCCCTTTGTGTTGAGTATTCCAGCAATACTGATCGCTGTTGGAGTATCAACGTTGGTTGGGATTGTGTTCGGACTCTATCCTGCCCGCAAAGCTGCACGATTGACGCCGATTGATGCGTTGAGACATGAGTAAAGAAGTATTTGGTATTTAGCAAAGAAATTTTCAATTACCAATTTTCAATCAATGTTTCAAATAATTAATTTTCAAACGAGTAATCTATAGTGAACGGTGAACCAGCTTTATTTTTTTATTCCTTGGGAGTTTTTTAATTTCTGCTTCGCGGGATCTGGCTTCTCCTAAGGTTGCAAAGATTTCCGTATATTTCAAAACAACGGGTCTTCGCATTTTTGTGTATTTGGCACCTTTTTTGGAGGTGTTGTGTTCTTTGATTCTTTTTTCCAAATCATTCGTACAACCGGTGTAGTAGGTAGTATCACTGCATTCGAGGATGTAGACATATATAAAATTTTCAATTTTCATTTATCAATTTTCAATCAATGTTTCAATATATTAATTTTCAAAAATCATTTTCTACTACGAACAATGAACCCGTTTTACTACGAACTGGTATGTGTGATGGAGAGGAGCTTAGAGTTGAGATGTGTGGCAAGGCCTTTTGCAAACCAATCCATAATCATATTATGCTCGTATATAAAGATGGGACGAGCGATAGGTGCTAAAAGATTCATCCATGTTTTTGTTGTTTCGACATCCCATGTGAACGAAACAGTGGTGGTATCGGCTTTTTCTAAAAGGGTAAAGAGACCAATCCCATGCAAATCTCCCCGGGAGAGAATTTGGATACTTTTATCCGGGATGATTTTGTCCAGAAGGAGAGTAAAATTGAGGTAATATAAAGTAAATCCTACTGTACAAGCAAGTTTATGATCTTTTGGCGCTTTTGGATCCTTGATGGTACGTATAGATTGTAATCCCTTCCACCACTGTGGCCACATAGTGTAATCAAGTAATGCATCCCACACTTTCTTTTTTGGTGCTTCTATAGCAAATGTTGTTTTGAATGCATACTTGGCGTGTTGCATGCTCAGTTTTTGGGGTGCCATTTCCAGGCAACGATGCCTGCAGCAACAAAACAGACTATGCCAATGGCTCTATGAATATCATGGTTGTAGAGTCCAAAAAGCTCATGATTAAGCGGCAGTGGATTTGCATGATCCAAGAGCCAATAGAATCCCAAAAGTACGAGAGCTATAACAGCAAGCCTTTTCTTCATACCTTCATCGTAGTCCAATTTATTTTTCTTTGCAACAGAGAATACCTCAATAAAGACTAAAGACAATTCATAATTTTTGGGCTCTAGTGTTTTGAGATAGTCTGCACACTAAGTATAGTGTTTTATTCTGTTGACACAGAAAAATAGACATGGTACTCTTGATAGACCTTATGACAGAAGTTACTTTAAACGATCAGAATTTTGCAGTAGAGGTAGAGCAGGCAACTATGCCAGTCTTGGTTGATTTTTGGGCACCATGGTGTGGTCCCTGTAAAATAGTCGGGCCAACTATTGAACAGTTGGCAACTGATTATGCAGGAAAAGTTAAAGTAGGAAAACTGAATGTCGATGACAATCCAGAAACTGCTTCAAAATATGGTGTCATGAGTATCCCCACAGTGTTTGTCTTCAAAAATGGTCAGCCTGTTAAAACATTGGTCGGTGCACAAGGAAAAGAAAGTTACCAAAAAGCAATAGACGAAGTGTTAGCCGCATAAATACTGCGTATTTCTGCTAATTTTCAATTTGAAATTCGAAATTTGAAATGAATTTTAAAATTAAAATATTTAAACTTTAGATTTCATTAAAAATTTAAAATTGTAAATTAAAAATTTTCTTGTTAATATAATAAATTATCATGCAAAATATATATGATGTCATCATAATAGGG
>JAGOUP010000026.1 GCA_018061205.1 Candidatus Levyibacteriota bacterium
GTTGGTGTTTTTATGGCTGTTTTTTGACCGGGAGTCATAGTCTATAAAGTACTGGAACTTTTTAAGCTATAGTGCTATTTATTTTCTAGAGGATACTGTTTTGCTCGCCATGCGAGAAGGCCATTGGTTATATCAAAAACATGTGTGTAGCCAAGTTTTATCATCATATCTACAGCAAAGATACTTCTTGAACCACTCAGACAGTATACATAGATAGGGGTTTTTTTATCTGAAATTTTTGTTGTTACTTCTTTTTGAATAGCATCGACAGGAATATTTATACTATTTTCAATATGTCCCTTTTGATATTCCTGTGGTGTTCTCACATCTAGTACGACAATCTTTGCTTTTGTATCTAGCAATTTTTTAACATCATCGACGCTGCTTTGTGGTACTTTTGGTTTTAGAAAATCAAACATATATATATTTCTAGTGTATTTTTGTAACAAATGTCAGCAAGTCTTTACTGAGCGTTATCGCTTCAGGATATATGAGCATATAGTATATTTCTTTTCCTTCTTTTTTCGTTGTTACCAGTCCTGCATTTCTCAGTTTTTCCAAATGTTGTGATACCGCCGATTGTGACAATCCACAATTTTTGATCAATTGTGTCACATTCTTATCACCATTTGAGAGACAAAGAATGAGTTTGAGTCTCACAATATTTGAAAAAGCTGAAAGAACTTTTGATTGCATATAAACATATTAGCATATTCTAATATATTGTCAAGTCCTAAAATCCGATGACACATTTTCTGCTATAATTAGCTTCATGAATATTTCTGTAGGGATAGTTGGATTACCGAATGTGGGGAAGAGTACGTTGTTTAATGCTCTGCTTAAAAAGCAGCAGGCTTTGGCTGCGAATTATCCGTTTGCTACTATTGAGCCAAATGTGGGGGTGGTGCCAGTTCCGGATGAGCGGTTAGTAAAATTGGCTGAGATTACGAAAGAGGAAGAAAAGATGAGCGCTTTGCCTCCCATCAAGTCTGCAACTATTGAATTTGTTGATATTGCAGGATTAGTTAAAGGTGCGTCTGAAGGTGCAGGGCTGGGAAATAAATTTTTATCACATATTCGTGAAGTACAAATCATTGCGCATGTGGTACGAGCTTTTTCAGATGAAAATGTTATCAAAGAGGGGAGTGTGGATCCGAAAACCGATTACGACACTATTAATACTGAGTTGATACTGGCAGATTTGCAGACATTGTTAAAGCAAAAGGATAGTAAGGCGGTTAAGACTGATGTTGTTAAAAAGACAGCAATTGAAAAGCTCTATGCAGGGCTTGATACAGGAAAACCTGCTCGTGATGTAGCTCTGACAGAAGAAGAACGTGAGAGTGTGAGAGATCTTATGCTTTTATCCAACAAGCCTGAGCTCGTTGTGCTGAATGTTTCGGAAGAAGATTACAATCCAACAGCCATTGAAAGTATTACTAAAAAGTATAATGAGATCCTGAAACAAGTTCAGGATGACAACATGAATAATACGGTGGTGATTTGTGCAAAGATTGAGGAAGAATTAGCAACACTGTCTGAAGAGGAACAGAAAGAGTATTTGAAGGATTTAGGTTTGGAAGCTTCGGGGTTGGAAAGACTCATACAAAAGGCTTATGGCACATTAGGTCTTATCTCGTTTTTGACCTGTGGTGAAAAGGAAGTAAAAGCATGGACGATCAAAAAGGAGACGACCGCACCAAATGCTGCAGGCACGATCCACAATGACTTTATCAAGCACTTTATCAAAGCAGAAGTCGTCGGATATGAAGATTTTGTTACTCTAGGCGGGTGGAAAAAAGCTCGAGAAAACGGCAAAGCTCGATTTGAAGGCCGTGATTACATCATGAAAGACGGCGATGTCGTAGAATTTAAAATAGGGCAATAAGAACTTGCTTGTTGCAATTTTGCCTCAAAATCGGTAAAATGAGACAATCTTATGCGAATTTACGATTTAGTTTTGGTTTTCAAGTCATCTTTGGCAACAGATAAGCGAAAAAAGCTTATTGATACCGTTACCTCATGGGTAAAGGATGGAAAAATGACAAAAACAGAAGAATGGGGCTCAAAACCACTTTCTTATCCTATCAAAAAAGAAGTTTCAGGTCATTATGTCTACATGATACTTGAGAGTGAGATAGGCGTTCCAACTGATTTTGAGAAAAAGATTTTAGCACAAGATGACATCCTAAGACATTTATTAGTCAGAACAAAATAGGTTATGGCAAGAAGTTTGAATAGAGTACAGTTGATTGGGAATTTGACTCGTGACCCTGAGTTGCGATATACACCAACTGGAGCAGCGGTAGTATCATTCGGTTTGGCAACAAATCGAACCTGGAAGACAGATACCGGTGAAAAGCATGATGAGACAGAGTTTCATAACATCGTTGCTTGGAACAAGCTTGCTGAACTTTGTTCACAGTTTTTAACAAAAGGTCGCAAAATCTATGTAGAAGGTAGATTAGCAACTCGGAGTTGGACTGCACAAGATGGTGCACAAAAGAGTAGAACAGAAATCGTCATAGATGATATGATTTTACTCGATAGCCAAGCAGGCTATAAAAAAGCTGAAGTGTCAGCACCAACTGAAGAACGAGACGAAGGAAAAACTCCTTCGGCAAGCTCAGGACAAGCAACCGTTGCCAAGAAAAAAGTAGAACCAAAAAAAGAGGTAGAACCAGTAGAAGAAGATGTCATGCCCGATGATATACCATTCTAAGAAAGAAATTTATGGCTAAAAAAGTTTTAAAAAGAAGAGTAAAGAAGATTAATGTTCCAAAGGAATGTTATTTCTGTAAAGAAGATAAAACACCAACCTTTGCTGATCCTGAAACACTCAGACGCTTTTTAACAGAGCGAGGAAAAATCATGGGAGCAGCCAGAAATGGTTTGTGTGCGCGACATCAAAAGAAGCTCACTGCAGCGATTAAATACGCAAGACATTTGGCTCTTTTACCATTTACTAGTCGTTATTAAAATTTTCGTTGTCATCTCCCGAAGGGAGTCTGTGACCTAAAACTTGCTTCAGGATCTTAACTAACTAGATTCCGAAATAAATTCGGAATGACATAAATCCACCATTTATAGTATAATTATATATGCTACATGAAAGTTAGAGGCCTACACTTACTACTCATTATTATTATTTCTGCTCTTCTCGGGTATTTTGTTGGTGTTTCCAAAGTTTCTTTTACGTGGTCAAATTATCGCCCCTCGGTAAATATCTCCAATAGAGAAGCACCAGCTGCTCGACAAATAGATTTTTCTCTTTTTTGGACAGTGCTTTCAAAAATAGAAGACAATTATTACGACAAAAAAGCTATTGATACGACCAAAATTGTGAATGGCGCTATTGCAGGGATGGTACAAAGTTTGGGAGATCCATATACGTTGTATTTACCTCCCACACAAAATGATGATTTTAAAGAGGGTATGGCAGGGCAGGCATTTGAAGGGATCGGTGCTGAGCTGGGAATGTCGGACAAGCAAATTATTGTTGTTGCACCACTGGATGATAATCCTGCGATAAAAGCTGGGATTCGACCAGGGGATGCCATACTCAAGGTAAATGATCAGGATACGTTCGGATGGACACTGCAGCAAACGGTTGATAAAATTCGAGGACCCAGGGGTACAAAAGTAACATTGACTATCCTTCATAAAGGAAGCAACAAACCGCAAGATATTTCCATAACACGCGAAGCCATAAAAGTAAAAAGTGTCACCACATGGGTAAAACAATTAAAGGATATTGATCAAATCAGTGATGCGAAGTTGAAAGAGGGAAATAGTGAGAAAAGTATTGCCTATCTGCGTATTTCTCAATTTGGCGATAATACGAACCAGGAATGGGTTGCTGCAGTGAACAAAATGTTATTGGAGAACCAAAAGGAAAAAGATTTTGCGGGAATCGTATTGGATCTTCGTAATAACCCTGGAGGATACTTGACTGATGCGACATATATCGCATCGGAATTTATTCCTGATGGGAATGTTGTTCTCCAAGAAAAAGGAACAGGAGAAAAAATGACCTTTCCTGTTGTTCGAAAAGGACAACTTCTTGACGTGCCTGTGGTTGTGCTTATCAACAAAGGATCAGCATCTGCATCTGAAATAGTCGCTGGAGCAATTCGTGATCATCAAAGAGGCCAGCTCGTGGGTGAAACATCATTTGGTAAAGGAACAATTCAAGAAGCAGAAGATTTAGGGAATGGCGCAGGATTGCATGTCACTATCGCCAAATGGTTGACACCAAATGGGATTTGGGTACATGGCAAAGGCTTGAAACCTGATGTCTCTGTAGTGTATAAAGAAAATGACAAGCAGCAAGATAATCAATTGACAAAGGCCATAGAAACATTGCTGCAACAATAACTTCTGTATGAAAAGGGTAGTAACACTTATCGTATTAGTTGTCATTTTATTTTTCCTTTGGGGAGGTAGAGAGGGTTTGGAAAAAAATCCACTTTCAGTACCCAACGATAACGTCAAAGTGGTAACGGAAGAATCAGTGGCTATTGATACAGTCAAAAAAGTGGGCCCATCAGTTGTGACAGTTGCTGAAGAGGTTTCAACTAATACTGATCAAAGAGGACAATTTGATCCTTTTTTTCTTTTTGAATTGCCTGATACTCCTGAGAGTCCTGAAGTTCCTGATGAAACAAAGCCAGTAGAACCACAAAATATAGGGAGCGGGTTTATTGTAAGCGCTGATGGTCTTATTGTGACCAACAAACACGTCGTTTCAAGTACCGAGACAAAGTACCAAGTCATAACGAGTAATGATGTGCGGTATGATGTGCAAAAAGTCTATCGTGATCCTCTTACTGATGTTGCGATTATCAAGATTGACTCGGAGCAACATAGTGATCAAAAATTAGCACCAGTTTCTTTGGGTGATTCCACAAAATTGCAAGTTGGACAATTTGTTATTGCGATAGGCACAGCATTGGGAGAATTCAAGAACACGGTAACGACCGGTGTTATTTCAGGGTTGAGTCGAGGTATAACAGCAGGCAATTTTTTTGCAGGAGAAGCAGAAGATATAGAGAATGTTATTCAAACTGACGCTGCTATCAACCCAGGGAATAGTGGTGGTCCGCTTTTGAATTCATCAGGGCAAGTGATTGGAGTAAATACTGCAGTTGCCCAAAATGGACAGAATATCGGTTTTGCCCTTCCGGTCAATGTTATTCGGGCTTCATTAAAAAATTTCAACGAAACAGGACAATTCAACAGACCATATTTAGGAGTTGCATATAAATTGATTACACGAGAAAACGCTATTCAAAATAATGTACCCGAAGGCGCGTATGTTCAGCGTGTAGTGGCTGATTCTGCAGCTGATAAAGCAGGAATAAGGCCTGGCGATATCATCACCAAAATTGATAATGTAAAAATACAAACCAAAAATGAGCCGTCAACTATTATTGGAAAGAAAAAAGTAGGGAATACTATCACTATTGTACTTTGGAGAGAAAACGAAGAAGCACAGGATGGTAGTGGTGAAACCATAGAACTCAAAGCAACTCTTGATGTAGCTCCTAGTCAATAGCCTCCAAATGTAAAGTACACTTGACATTGTCATTTTGTTGTTTTAGACTAATAAAGTGAGTATCAAAGAAACAATTTTTACTGTACTTCATTTTATGAAAGAAACAATTATTAATCATGTTGCGAAACTACGTTTACAATTTGGGTATACCCAAGAAGATCTCGCACAAACTATTGGGGTGACAAGACAAACAATTATCGCCATTGAAAAAGGGAACTATACGCCATCGGTATTACTTGCACTAAAATTATCACAGTGTTTTAAAAAACCAGTTGAGGAGGTATTTTCATTCAAATGAAAAGCGAGTTATTATTATCATCAGTTATTCTATTATTACTTCTTATCTTTTTAAATCCTCTGAATATCTTTATGCCGCCGACTATCGTTATGGTACTCGTTCTTATTCTTCTTATCCTTTTTAGTATTTTTGGAGCACTTGTTTGGAAAGAAAAACCCCATGATGAACGAGAAGTTCTCCTTTCTCAAAAAGCAGGAAGAGTAGCATTTCTGACAGGAATGACAGTATTAGTTATCGGTATTACATATCAGGAATATCATCACACGTTAGATCCTTGGCTGATTTATGCGCTTGTTGCTATGATTTTAGGGAAGGTCATTGGTTATTGGCATGCACAAAATAATGGGTGAAAGGGGGTGAGTATATATGAATAAAAATATTATTATTGCAATTGCTATCGTTGTTCTTCTTGTTGGTGGAGGGTTTTATATTGTAAATCAACAATCACAAAATACTGCTATGGAAGCAGAAAAAATGATGAAAGTAGAAACAAAGGGCAAAGATACAGCAATGATGGAGAAACAGGAGACCAAAGAAGGTGATGCAATGATGGGAGAAAAAAAAGAAGGAATGATGACTGGATATACCGGAACAGTCCTTGCAGGGAAGTCTGCGCCATATATCGAGTTTAATAAAGCGGATTATGATAAAGCATTGTCTGATGGAAAAGTTATCTTTTTGGAGTTTTATGCAAACTGGTGTCCTGTTTGTCGAGCACAAGAGCCAAAACTTTTTGAGGGATTTGACGCTTTGACAAATGATAATGTTGTTGGTTTCCGGGTAAACTACAACGATGATCAAACAGATGATATGGAGAAACAGTTAGCAAAAGATTTTGGAGTGACATATCAACATACCCATGTCATACTCAAAGATGGAAAGGTAGTTTCTAAATCAAATGATGATTTAGACAAAGAGAGTTTTGTAACTCTAGTTCAGAACACAACAAAGTAGACTATATTGCTTTGTTGCTGTATTGTTAAATAGGTATTATTTAGCAATATAGCAATGTAACAATAGAACAATTTTAGATTATGACAATACTTTTATTTTTTGCATTCGTTTCAGGACTCATTACTATTTTCGCTCCGTGTATTTGGCCGCTACTTCCTATTATTTTATCTTCTACAGCAACAGGAGGTCATAAAAAACCACTTGGTATCACCCTCGGTATCATGATTAGTTTTGCACTCTTTACCTTGACGATTTCCTATATCGTACGCATCATTCCTTTTGACCCAAATGCACTTCGATTATTTGCTGTTGTGGTCATAGGGTTTTTGGGTATTACGTTGGTAGTACCAAAACTGTCACAACTATTGGAGGGATATGTCAGTAGGCTGAGTGGGATGTTTGGGGGCGCAAATGATCCCAGTCGTACAGGATTTTGGGGAGGGTTGATTACAGGATTGGCATTAGGATTAGTGTGGACTCCTTGTGCAGGACCAATTTTAGCAACCATTGCGACACTGGCAGCTACCACAGCAGTCAATGCACAAGTAGTTTTGGTTACTGTTGTCTATGTTATTGGTGTTGGTATTCCATTATTTCTTTTTGCAACACTCGGACGAGTTCTTTTTACAAAAAGCAGGGTAGTATCACAGTATACTGGCAGAATCCAACAAGTATTTGGCGTTATCATGATTTTGACAGCACTAGCGATTTATACAAATTATGACAAAACACTGCAGGCGAAGTTGCTGGATGCCTTCCCTTCTTACAGCAACTTCGTGGTTGGTTTGGAGAGTAACGATGCAGTAAAAAATGAGTTGGATAAGCTAAAGGGACAAAAAGGCGAAGGAGCAAAAAATGATGCAGTATTTGAATTGTTCCCAAGTACTGATGAAGAAAAGATTTTTAATACCAATGCAAAAGCACCTGAATTTACTGGTATTACCAAATGGCTTAACCCTGAAAAAACACATACGTTAGAAAGTCTCAAAGGGAAAGTCGTCTTGGTCGATTTTTGGACATATACCTGTATCAATTGTATTCGCACATTACCATTTGTGACTAGCTGGTATGACAAATATAAAGATGATGGGCTTGTAGTGATTGGTG
>JAGOUP010000027.1 GCA_018061205.1 Candidatus Levyibacteriota bacterium
GTGCACAATATTGAATTAACACCTGGTAAGGGTGGGCAAATGGCCAGAAGTGCAGGGACTGCAGCAACCATTCAAGCACAAGAAGGAAAACTTGTTCATTTGAAACTTCCTTCTGGGGAAGTACGAAAAGTACCAAGTAATGGTATGGCAACCGTTGGACAATTGGGCAATGTTGACAAGAAAAATGAAAAAATAGGAACAGCTGGTCGAAATAGACACAAAGGTATCAGACCGACTGTTCGAGGAACAGCACAAAATCCTCGGTCTCATCCACACGGTGGAGGAGAAGCCAGAAGTGGGGTTGGGCTCAAAAGTCCAAAAACATATGCAGGAAAAATTGCTGTTGGAAAAAGACGT
Organism: Candidatus Levyibacteriota bacterium; assembly: GCA_018061205.1. Taxonomy (GTDB): domain Bacteria; phylum Patescibacteriota; class Microgenomatia; order Levybacterales; family UBA12049; genus JAGOUP01. Next base: position 358 of record JAGOUP010000027.1, read on the forward strand.
AGACCAAATAAATATTCAGATAAATATATCGTAACAAAGAGAAAAGGAAAGGGGAAAAAGAAAAGATAATGAGTAGATCATCAAAAAAAGGGCCATATGTTGACCCAAAATTATTAAGAAAAGTGCTCGTGCAAAAAAATACTGGTGATAAATCACCAATTAAAACATGGGCCAGAGCAAGTCAAATTCCACCTGAATTTGTTGGGCATACCTTTGGTGTACATAACGGGAGAATTTTTGTTCCTGTGTATGTGCTTGAATCAATGGTTGGTCACAGACTCGGTGAATTCTCAGTAACCAGAACATTTAGATCACACGGACGTATCGTAGCACGAGAAATCAGTAAGACATAAAATATGAATATTGTAGCAAGTACAAAATCAGCAAAAATTAGTCCAAGAAAAGTACGTTTAGTAGCGGATGTGATTCGTATGCAGTCCCCCCTGCAAGCAGTCAATACATTACTCAATGTCAGACAGCGAGGAGCACAAGTATTGCTGAAAACCATCAAAGCAGCATTGGCGAATGCACAAAACAACAATAAAGCAGATGCAGCAAACTTACAATTTAAAGAAATTCAGATTACTGAAGGGACAGCATTAAAGCGGTTTCATCCTTCATCCAGAGGACGAACCCATCCATACAAGAAAAAGAGTAGTCATGTGAAAATTACATTAGAAGAGAAAGGAATAGCAAAATAATATGGGACAGAAAGTAAATGCACATTTGATTCGAGTAGGACCAGTATTTGGTTGGGAAAGCCGATGGTTTGGTGGAAAAACATACAAAGATACCCTGCTTTCAGATTTCAAAATCAGAAAAGCACTGATGGAAAAATTGCGCTTTGCAGGTGTGGCTCGAATAGAGATTGATAGATCTATCAATAGTTTAAAAATAATCGCATTTGTTTCAAAACCAGGTATGGTAATAGGTCGATCAGGTGCAGGACTCGATGAATTGAAAAAATATGTACAAACATTGATGTTGACTATTATTAAAGATAAAAAACAAATGCCAAAAACAGATATCGTTGTTGAGCCTATCAAAGAACCAAATTTGGATGCATATTTAGTAGCCAAGAACGTATCTGATCAGCTGATCAAGCGACTTCCGGCAAAACGAGTACTTGGACAGGCATCTGAGCGAGTCATGGGAGCCGGTGCGAAAGGAGTTCGTATCATTTTATCAGGAAGAATTGGTGGAGCAGAAATTGGAAGACGAGAGAAAATCCAAAAAGGAACAGTACCATTGTCAACTATTAGAGCGAATATCAATTATGCATCAGCACCATCATTGACAAAAAAAGGATATATTGGTGTAAAAGTATGGATACACAAGGAGGACGAGAAATAATATGTTATTACCAAGAAGAACAAAATATAGAAAACAAATGCGAGGCCGTATGAAAGGAAATGCAACCAGTGGGAATACCCTAGCATATGGAGAATTTGGACTAGGATCTGAGGATTTAGCATGGGTATCTGCTCGCCAAATTGAAGCAGCGAGACGAGCTATTACGCATCACACACAGAGAGGTGGTCGTCTTTGGATCAGAATTTTTCCAGATAAGCCAATTACGAAAAAACCGGCTGAAGTTCGAATGGGAAGTGGAAAAGGTGATGTGTTTGAATATGTTGCTATTGTAAAACCAGGACGAATTATGTTTGAAATTGGTGGCGTTACAAAAGAATTGGCTCATGCAGCACTCAGATTGGCAGCACATAAACTATCAGTAAAAACCAAAATTATAGAAAAACAATAAGTATGAAAAGTAAAGATATAAAACAACTAAATGGTAAAACAGGAGCAGAATTAACTGTCGATTTAAAAAAAGTCACAGATGAATTAACAGTTTTGTTGCTTGACAACGCACAAGGAAAGTTGAAGAATACAAGCTCGCTGAGAAGTAAGCGAAAAGATATCGCTATTATCAAAACAAAAATAACACAGCAAGTATTTGCTGCAAAGGAGCAAACAGTATGAAAACATTTACCGGAATAGTCACATCAATAAAAATGAAGGATACCGTGGTTGTGGAAGTTACTCGACGGACACCACACCCGTTATATAAAAAGTTGCTAAAGAGAAGTTCAAAGTTCAAAGTAGCAGCAAAGGATCATACACTCGCAGTTGGAAATATGGTAACCATTGGAGAAACACGACCAATTGCAAAACAAGTACATTTTAAAATTGTAGAAACAAAAGTAAAGGAGCATAAAAAATGATTCAACATAGAACAATGATGCGAGCTGCTGATAACTCAGGAGCAAAAAAATTACAAGTTATCCATATTTTTGGTGGATCAAAAAGACGCCATGGTGGTATTGGAGATGTTATCAATTGTGTTGTGAAAGATGCTGTTCCAACAGGAACTGTTAAAACCAGTGAAATAGTCAAAGCTGTGGTTGTTCGAACAGTAAAAGAAAAGAAGCGAAAAGATGGATCGTATATTCGATTTTCTGATAATGCAGCAGTGGTTATTGACAATCCAAAAGACAAAAATCCACGAGGGACACGTATTTTTGGACCAATTGCTCGAGAAATCAAAGATTTAGGATTTGCAAAAATTGCCAGTATGGCAGTGGAGGTTATATAAACTATGAAATTAAAAAAAGGTGATACAGTCAAAGTAGTAGCAGGAAAAGACAAAGGGAAGACCGGTGGTGTTGAAGCTGTGTTTTCAAAAGAAAACAAAGTGTTAGTCACTGGTGTGAATCAGTATAAACGACATACCAAAGCCAGACGCGATGGAGAAAAATCAGAAATCAAAATTATCACCAAGCCATTGCCTGTTGCAGCAGTGATGTTTGTGTGTCCAAAATGCAAACAATCAGCACGAATCGGCTATAGTGTCCAAGGCAGCGAAAAAGTACGGATTTGTAAGAAATGCGAGGAGGCTGTATAATGATGAACCTACAACAACGATATACGAGTGAAATACGCGGAGAATTGCAAAAGAAGCTGAAAAAGAGCAATCCGATTGCAGTACCGACCATTTCAAAAATTATTGTGAATATGGGGGTCAATGGTGCATTAGTTGACAAGAAAAACATGACCAATGCATTGTCTATCTTGACACAAATTACTGGCCAAAAGCCACGAGTTGCAAAAGCCAAGAAAGCTATTGCAGCATTCAAGCTCAGACAAGGAGATGCCATTGGTGCAGTCGTGACGCTACGGGGAGCTCGAATGTATGACTTTTTTGAAAAGTTAGTAACGATCGTTTTCCCTCGTATTAGAGATTTTCGAGGAGTGAGTAAAAAAGCATTTGATGGAAGAGGAAATTATACGCTTGGATTTACTGAGCATATTGTTTTCCCTGAAATTGATCCGGGTAAAGTTGATAAGATATATGGACTAGAAGTATGTATTGTCACAACGGCAAAAAGTGATGCTGATGGCGCAGCGCTTTTTGAAGCACTTGGTGTCCCATTTGAAAAGGAGAGTAAATAAGCTATGGCAAAAAAATCTGATGTCGTAAAGTTTGAAAGAAAGCAAAAATTTGCAGTTCGCGCTGTGAATAGATGTAGTATTTGTGGAAGAGCCAGGGCATATATCAGACGATTTGGGGTTTGCCGAATTTGTTTCAGAGAATTAGCATCAAAAGGACAATTACCAGGAGTATTAAAAGCCAGTTGGTAAAAGAAATTTATTATGAATTATCAAGTAGCAGATACCATTATCAGAATTAAAAATGCAGCAGCTGCAAAAAGACGAAAAACCTTTTTGCCATATTCTCGCATGAATAAAGCAATTGCCACCATTTTGGTAAAAGAGCAATTTTTGTCAGGTTTGACAGAAGAAGAGCAAGATGGAAGAAAAGTATTGGTTGCAGCAATTGCCTATAACAAGCGTGTGCCTATGATGACCGATGTGAGTATTGTGTCCAAGCCGTCACTTCGGGTGTACACTAAAGCGAAGAATTTAGCAAAGCGGGCACGAAATGGTGCAGGAGTGACTGTTGTTTCCACCAGTCAAGGTATTATGACAGAAGAACAAGCAGCAAAAAAAGAAATTGGGGGAGAAATGTTATTTAGAATTTGGTAAAAATATATGTCAAAAATAGGAAAACAACCAATTGCAATTATTCCGGGAGCTACTATAACGATTGCTGATCGCAATATTACTGTGGCAGGGCCAAAAACAACCATGCATTTAACACTGCTTCCTGGTATTGTAGTTTCGCAAAATGATGGGTTTATCGTTGTTTCTCAAAAAAATACCGATGGAAATACGAGTGCAGCATTTGGATTAACGAGAAGTCTTTTGGCAAATATGGTACAGGGCGTAACCACGGGATTTGAAAAAAAGTTGGAAATGAGTGGTGTTGGATATAGAGCTGCAGGGAGTGGTGCAGATTTGACATTGTCTGTAGGATTTTCTCATCCAGTCAAATTTAAAGCACCAGAAGGTATTAGTTTTGCAGTGGCAGACAATGTGATTACTGTTTCTGGAGCTGATAAAATGATGGTTGGTGATATTGCAGCAAAAATTAGAGCAACAAGACCACCTGAACCATATAAAGGAAAAGGCATCAAATATATGGGTGAAAAAGTCAGACGAAAAGTCGGAAAGGCAGCAAAAGCTGTCGGAGGAAAATAATATGGTAAATACAAAAACATTGAGATCAAATAAAAGAAAAATAAGAACACGGAGTAAAATACAAGGAACGCAGATAAAGCCAAGAATGTCTGTGTATCGATCAAACGCAACTATGTATGTGCAGTTGATTGATGATGCTGCAGGAAAGACAATACTGGGATTTTCTGAAAAACATCTTGCAAAACATGATAAAATGCCAAAGACAGAAAAAGCAAAAGCATTGGGTTTGTTGACTGCTCAGAAAGCTCTGGAGAAAAAAATCACCACTGTTGTGTTTGATCGGGGATCATATGCATTTCACGGAAGAGTCAAAGCAGTAGCAGAGGGCGCACGAGAAGGAGGATTACAATTCTAATATGAGTAATTATAATACTGGTGGACCAAGAGGGATGGAGCGAGCACCGAGTGAATTTGAAGAAAAAATCATTCAGGTACATCGTGTATCTAAAAAAACAAAGGGAGGAAATAAAATTGGATTTTCCGTACTTGTTGTTGTTGGAGACAAAAAAGGCCGAGTAGGAGTCGGGTTAGGAAAAGCACCTGATGTTGCCTCAGCAATTCGAAAAGGTGTAAATGTTGCGAAAAAACATCTGATCACTGTGCCAATTGTCAAAGGGACTATTCCGCTTGGTATTTACTTAAAGCTTGGTGCTGCAAAAGTACTCTTGAAGCCAGCTCCTGTTGGAAGTGGTGTTATTGCAGGTGGCGCAGTGCGCCATGTAGTAGATGCAGCAGGTATTCACAATATTTCATCAAAAGTATTAGGAACCAAAAATCAGGCATCGAACGTGTATGCAACCATGGAAGCATTGAAGCAACTAACCATCCGAAATCAGAAAGCAGCATTGTTTATAAAGACAAAATAATTATGGAATTACATACATTAGCAACTGTTACCGAAAAAAGACTCAGAAGACTTGGACAAGGTCATGGTTCAGGGCGCAGTAAAACAGCGGGCAGAGGTACCAAAGGGCAAAACGCGAGAGGAAAACGAGCATTATCCTTTGAAGGAGGAGCTTTACCACTCAAAAAGCGATTGCCATTTCTTCGTGGAAAAAACAAAAATAAAGTCTTTACCAATATTCCTGTTATTTTGAACATGACTGATTTGAATATGTTGCCAAAAGCGAGTACAGTAGATGTTGCGCTTTTGATAAAACATGGTCTTGTTGATAAAGCCGAAGCAATGCGAGATGGTGTCAAAATTTTAGGGAATGGGAAGTTAACTGTTTCCTTGAAGGTCTCTCTTCCAACATCAGCATCAGCAGCAAAAGCAATTGAAAAAGCCGGTGGTTCTGTGATCTAGGCATGATACATGGATAATATTGTTGCTATTTTTCGAAATAGCGTTCATTCTCCTCAGGTTCGTCGCAAAATCCTCTTTACTGCGGGAATTTTTATCGTATTTCGCATTTTCGCCCATATTCCTGTGTCTGGTGTGGATCTAGCCAGTTTGAAGACATTATTCGCTCAAAACCAATTCTTAGGCCTTCTAGACATATTCTCAGGCGGTACACTCGCCAACTTTTCTGTTATGGCATTGGGTCTTAACCCATATATCAATGCGTCCATCATTTTGCAGCTCATGACATTGGTCTTTCCAAAACTAGAGGAAATGCAAAAAGAAGGAGAGGCTGGAAGACAAAAAATCAATCAATATACGAGATTTTTGACAGTACCTTTAGCAGTGCTTCAGGCAATTGGTATGTATGCACTGCTTCGAAGCCAAAGCATTATTTCTGTCTTGACTCCTGTAGAAATGGTTTCTTTTATTGTTACGTTGGTTGCAGGAACCATGTTTTTGGTATGGTTGGGTGAGTTGATTACAGAAAAAGGTGTCGGAAATGGTATCTCAGTATTGATTTTTGGAGGTATCGTGGGAACGTTACCTATTGTCTTCTGGCAAACCCTATCGACGTGGAATACCGCACAATCTATCCAAATGCTTGTGTTTATCGCTATGGGATTGATTGTGATTGCAGCCATTGTCTTTATGACTGAAGCAGTTAGACAAGTACCTGTTTTTTATGCCAAACGTGTCCGCGGCAACAAAGTATATGGTGGACAAAGTACGCATATACCCCTTCGGTTGAACCAAGCAGGTGTTATTCCTATTATTTTCGCCGTTTCTGTTGTGTTGCTTCCATCACTTCTGGCAAACTATTTTGCTGCATCGAGTAATCCAGTATTTCGTGATACTGCAGCCCAGGTAAATACCTGGTTTAATCCTGATGGGTGGTCATATAATATTCTCTATTTTTCACTCGTTGTTGGCTTTACTTATGTGTATACGGCTATTATTTTTAATCCGAAAAAAATTGCTGAAGAAATTCAAAAGTATGGTGGATTTATTCCAGGTGTGCGACCAGGAACGCCAACTGCGAGCTACTTGAATTATATTTTGATTCGTATTACACTAGCAGGCGCCGTCTTTTTAGGAGTTGTGGCCATTTTTCCGACTATTGCACGTGCGGCAACCGGAGTGCAAACACTGTTAGTTGGGGGAACGAGTGTGCTGATCGTAGTATCAGTTGTTTTAGAGACAATCCGAAGTATTGAAGCACAATTAGTAACAAAAAATTACGACACGTATACAAAAAGCAATTTATGAAATTGATTCTTATAGGCATACAAGGAGCAGGAAAATCAACACAAGGAAATTTATTATCAAAAAAGTTCGGCGTACCGTATCTTTCAACCGGGCATATTTTTCGAAGCATGGCCAAAGAACATACGCCAATGGGAAGACAGATTAAAGTCGTCATGAATGCAGGGCTTCTTATCTCAGATG
>JAGOUP010000028.1 GCA_018061205.1 Candidatus Levyibacteriota bacterium
GTGTAAAAGAGGTCACCTAACACTGTGTTACGGAAAAATGGAATAGCATTGACGTATGACATGAATAAACCTGACATTGTTTTCGGGTAGAGTGCGTGGGCATACCAAAAGTTGAAGTTAGTCAAGATAAAAAAGACAATAGATGACGTGAGAGATGCTGCAATAACAGTGGTGAAACTTTTGTGATTTTTGACCCACAGACCTATGCCAACAGTAATCAAAAAACTGCCATAGACAGCTAGCATACTGGCATGGAAACCAAGAATCATATCAGTTATTAACATAGCAGCAATTGGCAAAATAAATGCTACACGTTTGTCTAGATACACACCGCCGAAAAGGGCTAACGCGGCAATGGGGACAAAGTTGGCAGGATGTGGCATGAGACGTAAGATAGCGGCGAAGAAAATAATAAGTACTGCTGGAATAATTTGAAATTTGAAATTTGAAATTTTCATTGAATTTTAAATGTTTTAATTTTTAAATATTTAGATTTCATTACAAATTTTAAATTTAAACTTTCAAATTGATAGCTTAGTGTGCGTGTGCTTGGATAATCATGAGTGTGACCATACTGACAATAAGAACGGAGGTCAAAAATCCAAATGCCAACCACTTTGCATTTTCTGCATCAGGGATAGCCATAGTTTCTACTTTTTCAATTTTTCTTTTTACTGCTTTTCGCATAAGAGTACCGATTATACTACCTTTTTGAGAACAATTTTGCAAGCATTAACCCTTAGCATTCGGAGTAGCCGCAGCCGTAGCATTTTTTGCAGCCTTCTTCGTAGGCAAAAGATGCACTGCCACATTCTGGGCAGATGTCATAGTGACTCGTGGATGATGATGCGGTGGCATCAAGGGTGAGCTGCTGAACATTGACTGTTTCAATATTTATTTGCACATTTGCATTCTGCTCTGCAGAACCAGCCGTCATATCAGTCATTTCACCAGCTGGTACTGCTTTGACTGCTGCTACCACTGCTTTATCTTCTACTCTCCCATTTACTTTGAATTCATAATGACGAGCCAATACTTTCGAGACTGCATCTGGGAGTGATTTGACTTTGTTCTCACCAAATCCCACACTCTTTGCTCCCCCAATTCCTGAAAGTTCTGACACGATTTTTCGCATACGTTCTCGCATCGGAACAGGACTAGAAAGTCTCAGCATGATTGAAATAGCTCTCCCTAGTGCTTCACACATCGCCATCACATCAGAACCACTTTTTCCATTCGTGATAAAGACTTCAAATGGTTGTCCATACTGATCATTGTTGATCGTAATATATGTCTTGCCAATTGGGGTATCTGCCTGATATGTCTGCCCCTGCAAGACCAATGGTCGTGGTGAGAATGGCAAGATCGGCATCGGTGTTGGTGCTTCCTTTTTCTCTTCTTGTGCTGAGCTTGCCGAAGCATCTTTCTTTTCAACAACTCGTTCAAGCACTCCAACTCTTGAACCATCTCGCATATACGTGACTCCTTTGAGTCCCATGTCATATGCTGCCATATATAACTCTTGTACATCTGCAACTGTATGAGAATTTGGTGCATTTACTGTTTTGGAAATCGAGGAATCAATATATTCCTGCGCAATTGCTTGGACTTTGGTGTGCTCAAGGGGTGTCAAATCATTTGCACTCGCAAAGTATTCTGGTTTTGCATCGTCTGGATGTGCTTTTTTCCATGCATCAAAAAGTGGATGATACACGATTTCTTCTCCGCCTCTCCATCGTCGCAAAAATGAGAATTCATAGACTGGTTCAACACCCGATGATACTCCTGAAACCAGTGATGTGGTACCAGTTGGTGCAATGGTCAACAGTACTGCATTGCGAATACCCTGTTTTGCAATCTTTTCTCGCAAGACTTTTGGCAATGCTTTGATGTGATAGCCTTTTTGGAATTGTTCCTTGTCGTATTTTAAGAATGAGCCTTTTTCTTTTGCAATATCACTGGATGCATCATAGGCACTATCTCTGAGGGTTTTGAAAATCTTTTCAAGCACTGTCACTGATTCTTCAGAACCATATTTGACATGCATTTTGATGAGCGTATCACCCAATCCCATGATACCGAGTCCTGTTCGTCTAATTTCTTTCGCAACTTTTTCATTTTCTTTGAAGAAGTAGTAGGTCTGATCAATCACATTGTCCAAAAATCGCATCGCAACTTTGACATCATTGCCAAAACTTTCATAATCAAATGTCCCTGCTTTGTCTCCTGCTAAATCGTCCCCTTTGACATAGGCTGATAAATTCATCGCTCCCAAGTTGCAGACAGCCATCGCACCGAGTGGTTGCTCTCCGCATGGATTCGTGGCAATCAATTTTTCAAAATACCATGTGTTAGACCTCTTGTTGGATCGTTCCATAAAGTGAAGCCCTGGTTCAGCTGATTGCCATGCTGCAGTACAAATAAGATCCCACAATTCTTTGGCTTTGATGGTTTTGTGGACAATCACTTTTTTCCCTAATTTTTTCCATTCATCCAGTTCACCGTTCCATTTGGCATCATACTCAGGATCAGTAATATCAGGATAGACCAAGTCCCAATCTGCATCAGCTTTGACTGCTTCCATAAATCCGTCTGAAATACACACAGATAAATTGGCACCATTTATTTTTGTCAAATCTCTTTTGACCGTAATAAATTCTTCAATATCTGGATGCCAATCCCACAGCATCAACATGGTGGCACCTCGTCGGGTACCACCCTGCTGCACGACATCGTGCGTTGCATAAGAAAACAGTCCTGCCCATGTAACAGGTCCAGAAGACGTTCCATTTACCTTTTTCACTCGAGCCCCTTTTGGCCGCAGAGATGAAAGGTTCAAACCCACACCGCCTGATCTGGATTGTATTTCAACAAGTTGTTTTAATGATTCTAAAATCCCATCACGAGAATCTTTGGGGGATGGAATAACAAAGCAGTTAAAGTAGGTTACTTGATAATTAGTTCCAGCACCGGACAAAATACGACCACCAGGAACAAATTTGAAGTCTGACATGACATCATAAAACTTCTTTTCCCAGGTGTCGCGTGCGGCTGGTTTTTCGTTCTTTGCAATACCTTTTGCAACACGTGCCCAGGTTTCTTCTGGTGTATGCTCCATCAACTCACCCTCAGGTGATTTGAGTGCATATCGATCTAAAAATACTTTTTGTCTGATACCGTCAAGTTTTGCCATAATTATTTCTTTAACAACTTTTTAATTTCTTTTTCGAACTCTTCTACGTCGACAAATTCTCGGAATACACTAGAGAATCGAATGTATGCTACTTTATCTAATTTTTTTAATTTCTGAGCGATCAATTCTCCGATTCGTTTGCTCTCCACTTCTACCGAATCTGAACTGAGCAACTCCCGCTCAATCTCGACTACTATTTTGTCTACCTGGTCAAATGAGACAGTTGTTTTTTCAGAAGCTGATAACGCACCTTTTCTTGCTTTATCCCTTTGAAACTGTTCTTTTTTTCCGTCTTTTTTAATAACGACCAAACTGACATTTTCTACACGTTCATATGTGGTAAACCGTTTTTCGCAGGAACTACACTGTCTTCGTCTTCTGATGGTTTCTAAGTCTTCACTATCTCTGGTTTCAACAACTTCTGTCTGTTTGTTACCGCAATATGGGCATTTCATATGTGTGTGAAAATGTTAAGGTTCCAATATCACTATATCTAGTGGTATTATTCATACTACTGCACTAGATCTGCTCAGTCAATATGTTTTTCTATATCAAACTACGTAGTTTTTTCTATGGGCTGCAACTATTTTCACGCAAGCTCTCACCATCATGAATCCTCTATTTTAGCGTTTTTACTGTCGTATGAAGCTTTTGGGACCGAGCAATTAACTCCCCCATGGTAGGCTGTAAGGTTTTGGGTAATGTTTTTTTTGCTTTTTCCAATTGGTATATGTGTTGTTCTCCTGCTCGTTTCATCGTGGAAATCATTTCAGTTACATTTGTTCCTTGTTTTTTAGCTTCTGAAAGTTTTACGATCGCTTCTTCATAATAATTTTGTCCTTTTGAGATAGTAGAAAGAGCCAATTCTTGTTTGTCCTGATTTCCTGTTTTGATCAGAAATAATGCAGCACCAATACGCTTGTCTGCTTGGAGTAAATTGAATTCTACTTTCTTCAAGGGGTCACCGATCATAGTACTCACAAATTTATCTCGAAGCGTTTTGAGTCCATACAAAGGATTATCAGGCAAAATACCAGGATAGGGCATCAAATAACTGGGTATGGGGGTGATGGTGACGATAGGAGGAGGAGAAACAATAACCATCTCACCTGCCATTTCAGTTTCCTGAGCAAAAGAGACACGAGGAAATAAGACCAATAAGACACATAAGACGAATAAGACCAATGTGGTTATGTGGTTTTTTTTCTTCATACAATGATTATACACCTAATGCTTCTAGCGCAATCTTCAGACTTTCATCCTGATTGTGTGAGTACGTATTGATGACAAGATCATAATACTTTCTATCAAAATAAACCCAGTTAGCATCACCATGTGCATATAATTTTCGCCATTTATCTAAATCATTTTTTTCTCTTTCTAACACCTCAGCCCTCGCATCCTCTGAAGCAACACCTTCTCGATTTATCAAACGATCGATACGAATTTGCGGCTGGTCTTCTCCATGATCATTTTCACAAATTACTAAAATCTTAAAAATGTTACCCATATTTTGCGCATTAAATCCTGCTAGCTTACTCTCTAAAACAATGTGCTTTTCTTCTGATAACATTCTCTTTAGTTCAGCATCAAATAACGCATCTTCTTCATCAGCACGCAAGTGTGTATCTTTTGCTTCCAATCCTGTTTTTCGCCTGATTGCTTCCCAAAAAATTTCTCCTCCTTCTATGTGTTTCCACGAAAGATGCTTTGCTAATTTTTTGGCTAAGGTTGTTGACCCTGATGCAATTCTTCCTGAAACGGCAATAATACGAACATTTGGGATATCAATGGCTTCACTCATAATTTAGTGTTTTGTACCAACGAGGAGGACTTCTTCAATGAGTCTATTTGCATAGCCAAATTCGTTGTCATACCATGCAACGACTTTTACCATATTGCCTGCAACGACTTGCGTGAGAGATAAATCAACGATTGATGAATGAGGATTACCGACAATATCACTGGACACAATCGGATCCGAAGTGGTTTCAATAATCCCTTTGAACGCACCAACTTCTGCAGCTTTAAGTGCAGCATTTACTTCCTCAACGGTCGTATCTTTTTTGAGTAAAAAGGTGATATCTGAGAGTGATCCAACAGCAACAGGAACACGAAGAGACAGTCCTGCAAATTTATTGACAAGTGCTGGTAATGCTTGTCCAGCAGCGATCGTGGCACCTGTCGAAGTCGGAATAATATTTTCACCAGCAGCTCGTGCCCGTCTATAATCTTTGTGTCCCCCATCTTGGAGTTTTTGATCAGATGTATATGCATGGACTGTTGTCATCATGGCTTTTTCAATACCAAATGAATCTTGCATAACTTTCGCAACAGGGGTAATACAATTGGTGGTACACGAAGCATTACTGACAATGGTATCGCCTTTATAATCTTTTTCATTCACACTCAACACATATGTTTGGACTTCTGTATCTTCAACTGGTGCTGATACAACAACAGTTTTGGCGCCTGCTTTCAAATGATCTTCAAGTCCTACTTTATTGGTGTGATGTCGTCCTTTAATATGACCTGTTGATTCAATAACAACATCAACCCCGATCGTACCCCATGGCAAAAGTCCAGGATCTTTTTGCGAATATACAGGGATTTTTTTGTCATCAATAATCAAATTTCCCAGGAAACCTTCTTGATCTTTTACTTCTTCAATAGACAATGTATGTCCTTCTAATTGACCATATGATGTGTCATATTTCAGAAGATACATCCACCCCTTCAGATCTGTGGAATGACCAGCGTTGATCGCCACTACTTCCATTTCTGATGCATGCTTTTGCAGCATGACACGATGCGCAACTCGCCCTATCCGTCCATACCCATTTATCGCAACACGTATCATATAGTGTCAGTATACCACTCTAATTAAAATTTGCAAAGCAAATTTCTAAAGGGGAAAGCGTAAAGCGTTAAGGGTAAAATCCCCTTAGGAGATCTCTCACTTCGTTCGAGATGACAAATGAAAATGATATACTACCATTACCTATGACAAATACACTTTATACAACAAAACAAATAGCAGCTCGCATTCAGGAATTGGCAAAGGAAATTAGAGGAAATTATAACGGAGAAAGCGTACTGCTTGTTAGTATTTTGAAGAGTTCGTTTGTTTTGACCGCTGATTTGATCAGAGCACTTTATGAATCAGGAATGACGAGTGTGGATGTGGATTTTTTGCAAATTTCAAGCTATGGAACTACAAAGCAGTCTTCTGGAAAACCACAAATAACAGCTGGTCTCACAACAGATATTTCCGGAAAACACGTACTAGTCGTTGAAGATATCATAGACACGGGACACACCTTGAAATTTGTTCGAGAATACTTGGAGAAACAATCTCCTGCATCGGTCAAACTCCTCGCGTTTTTGGATAAAAAGGCAGCGAGAAAAATAGAAGTACCAGTAGAATATGTTGGCTTTATACTCAAAGGAACACCATGGGTCGAAGGCTATGGCATGGACGGCGGAGAATTCGGAAGAGGAAGACCGGATATTGCAGAGAAGAAATAATTTATTATTGTCATGCTGAATTTATTTCAGCATCTAGTTCACTTATATTAGAGATCCTGAAACGAGTTCAGGATGACATATTAACAGTTCAGGATGACAATTGTTACTGATCTCTTACACATCACTCACTCCATTTTGTTATAAAAACTTCATACTTGGTTTATTATGATTACGTTATTAACAATCATCGCGGGAATCATGCTCTTTATAGGGCTTATTGACGCCAAAACAACGAAGACAGGATGAAATAAGACCCATAGGACGAATAAGACTAATACGACAAATAAAGAAGATAATTAAACGAGAAGAGGGATGAGGGCAGGGAGGGGTTCGCCAGACAAAAAGGAAAGCATGGCGCCACCACCTGTTGAAACAAACGAGAATTTTTCGAGGAGTTTTTGGCTCGCTAAAAATTCTATCGTGTCTCCCCCACCAACAACACTATATGCATCAGTCGCTATTATTCCCTGAGCTATTTGTAATGTACCTTGTTGTGAAATGGCATCACTATTTTTTCCTGTTTTTCCAACAGGTCCGTTCCATACAATTGTTTTTGCATTCGCCAAAACCTGTAAAAAATTCTCAACACTATTTTGTGTAATATCAACGCCTTTTTCATTTGGATCAGCAACCAGCAGCACTGATTTTTGACCACTCGGAGAAGGAGCCAATTTTTCATGCTGCATTTTCAGAATATCCTGGGTCTCTTGTACGAGCTTGCCGCCTACTAACACAAAATCTGCAAAATGATGCATTTGGGAAACAAGTGGCAATTTGGTTTCTAGTTTTGCACCTCCCACAATAACAACCAATGGTCTTTGGGGATTTTCTAATACTTTTCCTAATCC
>JAGOUP010000029.1 GCA_018061205.1 Candidatus Levyibacteriota bacterium
TCCCTGCTGCAACAATGGCCGGATTATTAATATTAAAGTATCCACGTACTTCAAACCATCCGAAAGCCAACAACAACAAAACGAGTATTACTGCGACACCCGCATTCAATCCCCTTTGAAACTTGGTGTTGCCAAGTGAAAGTAAAAAATCAATACCTTTTGCCATAAAAATACAGCCAATTGGCACAAGAGGCATTTGATAATAATCATGTGTTACATTTCCTCTCGCAATAACAACAAAGAACACAAGAATTGCTGCAAGCCATAGGTAATAAAAATATCCTTCTTTCTTTTCAGATCCCCTGATAACTCCTAGCCAAAATAACACAAAACCACCAGTTGCAAAAATAAGTCGATTCATCCTATCAAAAATCAGCCATCTGAAATATGCACCGGTGAATCGAATACCTCCTTGATTATAAAGCCATAATGTTCCAAACATCCCTTCGGGATAATTATTGATATGCCACCTCCACAAAAGAAAAGGAACGAGCGCGAGTACTACGAATAGGTAGATTGCTATTTTTTTGACAATACCAAAACCCCATGCACGAAACAACAGATATCCGATAGGTAAAAATAACACCAATGCATACGGCTTTGTGAGAAGTGCCCCTCCAAAAACAACACCTGCCAGAATAGCAAGGAAAATATTGTTATAGCGTATCCACAAAGTTACAAGATATAAGGCAAATACGCTAAAAAAGATATGCAAAGGATCAGCCAAAATTACTCGCCCATAATAAATATTAAAAGGAAGTATTGCATAGAGAACTGCAGCAAACAATGCCACTCTTTGTGATGAATACTGTGCAACGAGTAAAAAAAGTATGACAGTCGTGAATGTCGCAGCTAAAATACTAATGAGTCTTCCCCACTCTTCCAGTGTTACCTGTCCTATGTATACATATCCTGCATATTGCAACGTATTATAGATAGGTAACTCAGCAAAGAAATATCTTTTTGGATTATCCAAATTCAATTCATTGAGTGAATTTAATGTATCAAATTTGGGATAGAAGGGTGTATATCCTTCTTTAACAAAGTTCCGTGTGACTGATGATGTGTCTGCTTGCCGCCAACTATGCCAATCTGCAATGGGGTTATCAAATCTATACAGACGAGGCACAAAGGTTATAATACCTAAAAAAACTAGGAGAAGAAATAAATATCGTTTCTTTTCAAACATACCTCTTATTCATTAGCTCGTATTACCTCTTCTACATTTCCTGCTTTATCAAATTCGAATACGCGAGCACTACCCGATCCCTCTGCAGCATCCAGTGCGATATCCAAAGAAGGAACTTGCTTTACTGTTAAATTCTCATTTTGGAAAGTAAACCATAATGCATCTGACAATCCGACAGGAAATACCCATGCTTCACCATACCTAATTGGTACATTGACAAAATAAAATACAGGATTCTGTGGAGTAATCGCAGCTACTTGGAATGCTTCATTAAAGCTAATCAGTAAATTGTTTGAAATCGCTCCAGCTTTTTGCCAATCTTTTTGTATTCGTTGTAATTCCTGATATTGAAAACATGAGAAAACAATTATAGCAATACCTACTACTATGACTCCTAAAATGAGAGACGTTTTTCTGAGTCGTTCATACAACCTTTGTAAAAATAATACACCAAGTAACAATATTCCAAAAGAAGGAAGATAGACATACCGAGCCGTAATATTACCCAATCCTAAAAAGGTAATAAGAGAGAGAATAAAAAATGCAAGAGAAAAAAGAATAATATTGGTTGTATTCTTTGTGATCTTTTGCAAAAACATCTTCCAAAGAATGAAACATACCCCAAGTACTATTACTATCCCAATAATAACAATGACAACATGTTCTTTTCCATATGTTCGAAGAAATGTATAGTGAGAAAGCGACTGTGATCCCCAAAATACCAATGCGATATACCCTAGCAGATTGCCAAATATATTAAATGGCAAATTTACCAAACTATAATTATAATCACCACTTAACCAATGACTTTTTGCCATTGTACGCAAATACATATAGAGAGGAATTGTGGCAAAGAAAAAAATATAGTACCAATATGACTGTATCTTTTTCAGCATCATTCCTCTATCCCAAATAACATCATATGCCAAAAGTATAAACGGTGTGATTATGCCAAATTCGTGAAAGAGAAATCCAGTTATTGTTGCGACAAATGACAACAGTAAGTAGAAATAATTTCTCGTATCTTTAAAATAAATATACATCAAAAGAGCAAATAGTACACAAAACGAGGTGATCAGATGCCCACTAACTGATATCCAATAAAGTGATTCTGCATGCGAACTTAATACCAGAAAGAAAAATGCTACAAGAAATGCAAAGAACTTATTTTTTAAGAATTTATATGAGAGAAGCAGGATAACTGATGCATTGAGAAAATGAAGAGCTATTGACATAACATGATACATTGCAGCATTGAGTCCAAAAATTGCATGCATGAAGAGAAAGTATACTTTTGTCCCAGGTCGATAAAAAAATCCATCTGATTGCAGAAAATAATTCTTTATCACAATAGCGATTGATTCACACTGAGCTGTTCCATTTTCCATTATGATCTTTTTACAATCAGCCGCCCATCGAAGCCAAGTAAAATCATCGCCAACAAAATAATTAGAAAAAATCATCCAAAAACTACTAAACGAGAGGACCAAAAGATACACTATCATTGCTGGAAGTGAAGTAATGACGTCTATAATCTCTTTTTTATAATTAATTTTTTGTTTTTGATACAAACGAGCCAAGCCCAATGCTATACCCATCAAAAGCCACAAAACAAAAGCAACTTTTGATGCTTCAAACACATCAATTAAAATAGCATTAAGACCCAATCCAAATACACCAGCAAATATCCCTAAAATCAAACTTTTTGTGAGTGGAGAATCAATATCTGGTAATACTTTTCTAATATATACTCCTGCTGTCAAAAATATCGCAAGAAATGACAAAAATCCAAATATTCCTATTTCCCCTAAAATACGTAAATAGTTATTGTCAGTTGCTAAACTGATTGAAGAATACCCACTGCCTAAGAGAAAATTTCTTTTAAATGCATCGATAGCTCGAGGCCATTCTCCTTGAAAACGAGTCGTAAATGATACATCATACGCCAATACTCGTTTTACGACAAAATCTCCTTCGACATTCGTTATTTGAGCAGACTCTGTTCCTGCTTGAATACGAGAACGTTTAATCACTACTTTTGTGGTTGGTTTTTCTTCAACTGCTGCTGGAAGTTGTATATATGCTGTCCCTTGCGGCAAGTTTTCTCCTGTGGATTGTACATCTTCAATCACAACGCTACTTGGGCTTGACCCTTCTTTTGCAATACCAACAGCCTTTCCGGTCCTTGCATCAACAACTAAATCCACTTGAGAAATGGTGTTTCCAAAACGCTGAGAAATACCCTGAAATGTCTGAGAAAAAAGAATACTCAAAATAATAACAGGAATAATCAATAGTTTCTTTTTTTGCAAAATCAGCATAAAAGAAATGGTCAGTAAATAAACAGCAAATGAGACACGAGATGCTGTCAATAAAAGTAATATCAGGCCAGAGATTGTACAGAAGAGAAAAAATATCTTGAGGAAGTAATTACGAAACCCAAAAACCAAGCTTCCCATTATGGCAATAAGCATGACCAAATATGCTGCTAAATCATAATGACCAGCAAACGTGGATGGAATTCGAGCCAATGCAGAAAGCTTCAAAGGAATCCCTTTTGCAAATTCCTCATTCATGGTCAAATATGCAGGAAATCTATTCTCTTCACCAATAATGAACCCTTTTTGGCCCAAACCATATGCAACAACAAGTAGAAGAGTAAATGCCAATACAAAAACAACTGGTTTTGCAAATGATTTGTTTCGCATCGCTGAATAGGCAATAAAGAAAAGTGACAGATATTCTACTCTTCTGAGTAAATGGAGTATTGCTACCATTGGAAAGGCATCTGCAATATAAGGGAAAATGAGATATATAGCTGATAGAGTCGAAACTGCACCAACTAACCAAAAAAGAATAATTGGCAGTGTCAATGGCGTACGAATAAAAGCCTTTTTTCGCAAAACTTGAATACCATAGATAAAAAAGGCTACTGCAACGAGAAAGTCTTCTACACGAATATATACCCAGGTATGCGTCACATCAAGCAGTGGCAATTTAGGGTAGAGAGGAATAAAGACAAGAAGAAAAAGAGTAAAAACGAGCAGAATATTTTCAGACAACCAACGTAAAATTTTCATATAATACTTTTTAACGCTTTTCCGTATGTATGTGTATATTCTTTTTTACCAATTATAACTCCCAAAAACATCATACTTACCGCTTTTATGACCAACAATCCTTTGACAATAGTATATTCTATACTATTTTTGTGCTTCTTGTAAAAGTATATCATTCCTCTATAGATTTGAATAATAGCAAATCCTCTATTTGAGCTTCCATGTGAGAGATGCTGTATCGTACATTCAGGATAAAAAACAACTTCTTTTCCCATCTTTTTTACCCGAAAACATAACTCCATATCCTCCATATACATAAAAAGTTTCTCATCAAACCCTCCCAGCTCACGAAATAGTGTACGATCTACTATCAGCATTGCACCACTCACCCAATCAACCTTTTCTATTTTTTTAGGATTATACCGCAGCTTTCCAAATCGCTCAGCACCCGCAAGGAGTAAAAAAACTCGAGGAAGTGTATAAAATACGCCTGCCGACGCTTGATATGAACCATCAGGATTTTTTAATCTTCCCCCCATAATACCAATCTGTGTATGTTCTTCTTTATATACCATCATATTCATCAACCCATCATCTTCACATTCAGTATCAGAATTCAAAAAAAGTAATTGTTCTCCTGTGGCATAGGTTGCACCCAGATTAATACCTTTTGAAAATCCGAGATTTTCTTTACTCACAACTACTGTAACAAAGGATGAAATTGAAGATGATTTGATTGATTCTACACTGGTATCTGAGGAATTATTGTCAACAACGATTATTTCAAACGTTTTTTCAGTGAGTTCTTTTTTATAGTATTTTACCAAAGAAAAAAGACACGTTAGTGTGAGTTTTTCTGTGTTATATGAGAGAATGATAATAGATAGCTTCATGCGTTACTAGCGAAACCAACGAGCACGACCAAGTTTGTAGTGTAAATCTTGCATTGTTCTTTCTCCAATAACTTTTGCAGGAACACCACCAACAATTGCTCCAGATTCCACATTTTTTGTAACAACTGCTCCAGCTCCTATAACTGCTCCTTTACCTATGGTTACTCCTGGTAAAATAATAGATCTTGGCCCAATAAATACATAATCTTCAATGATGACTGACGCTTCGACTATTCCCTCATGTGCAGCAAAGTGTTCTGCATGTACATTGTGCTCTGAATTATAGATCATCACATCTGTTGCGATATCAACATGATTTCCGATTGAAAGCTTTGCCCTTCCATCTAACAGTGCTCCTTCACCTACAATAGTATCCTGTCCAATAGAAATATTTGCAGGATCAAAAAAAACAGTTCCCATATGAATGGTTGATCCTTTTCCTATTTTTACTCCTGCAAGTCGATAAAAAAATCTTCGTACATGATGGAGTGGTATATACCCTACCAAATGCAGCAAATATACTTCTAATTCTAAAAGAATATTTTTTCCTCTATTCACACTCTTTGCAATAACTTCTTCGTGTGAAAGTTCTTTTCCAGTTTTATCTTGCATATTTGTAAATTGTCATCTCCCGAAGGGAGTCTGTGACCTAGAATTTATTTTACGAACTCTTTTCAGTGATCTGTTGCTACTTGTTCTAAAACACTCAGTGTTTCTTTTGCTGTCTTTTCCCAAGAAAATTTTTTCACTTGCTGTTTTCCTTTTTCAATCATAGCAACTCTCACCGATTTATTATCAATAACGTTTGTCATTTGTGACGCAATATCATCTATATCCAGTGGATTTACATAGAGTGCCGCATCTCCACCAGCCTCAGGAAGTGATGAAACATTGCTGGTAATGACAGGACAGCCGTAAGACATTGCCTCAAGTACCGGTAACCCAAATCCTTCATACAAACTGGGCAATACATAACAAACCGCGTGCGTATAAAAAGAGGCTAAAGCCTTATCATCAACATAGGAGAGAAAAATGACTTCCTTTTCTACACCATATTTTTGAGGAGCTGCCAAAATAGACTCATATAACCACCCAGGTTTCCCAATAATAACGAGTTGTACATCTTTGTGTGAAGGAGAGATCTTGGCAAAAGCTGCAATGAGGCGTTCTATATTTTTTCGAGGCTGAAGTGTCCCAACAAAAAGGATAAATTTATCTGATATGCCATATGTTTTTTGCAACTCATTCATGGGTACAATTCTTTCTTTATATGGCTGTTTAATACCCGGATACGTAACAATAACATCATGCTCTTTTCTACCATATATTTGGATTATATCATTTTTTGACGACTGACTGATTGTGAGGATCTTTGCAGCATTTCGGGCAGAATATTTTGTCCAACTTTGCAATTGATAGAGGTCTTTTTTTGCAAAAAGCTCAGGAAAATGGATATATGATAAATCCATAATAGAAATAACAGTTGGAACTGGAGAAAAGCGTGGTGCATAGTGTGTAGGCGTAAAAAACACAGCAGGCCGAGGCTTATGTCTATACAGATCCAAAGGCAATCCAATCTGCGTCCACAACTTATAAGGCTTCACTATGCGGTATTTCCAGTCACCACTTTCCATCGGCATAGCTTCCCTTGGCTTTTCCTTAAGATATACTCTGAACTCTGAACTCTGAACTCTGAACTGAGAAAATTGCGACAGCAATTGAAAGGCATACTCCCCTATGCCTACTTTATTTTCTACATTTGCTTCATTTCCATCAATTCCTATAATCATAGTTATATACCTGGATATACTACTGCTAATTTTGCTTTATCAATCTTGAGTATTTCCTCCGCATCTTTTTTTGTAGACTCAGAAATACAAATGATCTTATCACATTCTTTTTTTACCCATTTTAACCGTCTTTTTTGTGTCTGAACTATTTTTCTAGCGGTTTCTTCAGGATATGTATAAACAATTAGATCGTACAAAATAGTGATTGATTTTGCCCTTGTGGGAGGCTGCACCCAATCAGAACTAATAAAGACATCAACATTTCCAATAAACCATTCTATGGGTACAATATGAAATCTATTCCATAAAACATCAAGTAATGAAGGAGGAAGCCAAAACTCTTTAATTTTAAATTTTGAATTGGAATTTTGAATTTTGAATTTTGAATTTTGAATTCTTTTCCTCAAGCTAGAATAAAAAAGAATGTATTCATTTTTTCCATCATGCTCAAGTAATTGCTGGACCATATTCTGTACATAATTCGCAACTCCCGTTTTTTCATGAGCTATCTGACTAATATCTATACCAATC
>JAGOUP010000030.1 GCA_018061205.1 Candidatus Levyibacteriota bacterium
CTCCAATATACCCCAGTACATGGGAAAATCCTCGTGTCTATCATCCCAACACCATCTGCCATCGTCGTGGCAGTGTCCGATAGCGGTGTTGGGATACCCGAAGAAAAACAAGAACACCTCTTCTCCAAGTTCTATCAAGTAAAACATGACAAAAAAGATTTGAACTACATCACAGCAGGCACAGGATTGGGACTCTATATCGTCAAAGGCATCGTCGAAGCCCATGGCGGCAGCGTGACCGTGAGATCCACTCCCGGACAAGGAGCCACATTTTCTTTCAATATTCCTTTGGCTGAAACCACGAAACAAACAGTCAATACACAACCCACCACCCCACCCCCATCCCAGATTTTTAATACAACGGTGAATTAGAAATACTAGAAAGTTTTCAAGGGCTGCCCTTACATTTTGTGATCAACTATCATAGTCGCACATTGAACAAATTAGTGATACAACCAGAAGGTTTTGCCATTACTCACTATGTCAACATTCCCATCTTCATCAGTTCTCAGGTATTTGATACCAGCATTTTGTAAGAGGGTCAGGATAGCTGGAGCTGGATGACCGTAGTTGTTTTTCCCAACAGATATCACTGCAAGTTTGGGATCAATCTGCTCAACCAACTCTTTATCCAATCCAAACCTGGATCCATGATGTGGCACTTGCAAAACGTCTATTTTTTGCAAGGACTGTCCTTGTAATGCATCGTTTAATCCTGCAACTTGACTATCGCCATCAAGCAAGAGATCGAAGTCTCCATAGGAAATCATACTGATAATCGAACCAAATTCCGCACTCTCTCCTACCATGCCTCCTGGGCTGGTACGTTTGAGATAGTCTTCTGTTGGACCCAAAACATGAAGTACTACTCCATCTCCTATGTGAATAGTGTCCCCAGCCAGAAGAATTTTCAATTTCCAATTTTCAATTTTCACTTTACGAAGAAGTTCTTTGTATCCAGTTGTGTCGTTGGCTAAGGGTTCTGTGGCGAAGTGATCTATGGTGTAGTGATCCAAGACTTCTATGAGACCATTCAAATGGTCTGCGTGCGGATGAGAGAGGATCATCAACTCAATCTTCCGATCCCAGAATGGCATATGATCTGATAAGCAGGATAACACGCTCTCATCAGGTCCACCATCAACTATGATTTGCTTCCCACTAGGCGTAGTTATGAGTATCGCATCACCCTGCCCAACATCACAGAAAATAATATGCAACTTTTGATCTGAAAAAACTGCAAATTGCCATACTAACAGGCATAGAAATAACAAAATGATACTGAGGCTAAAGAAAATATATTTACGCATACGATAATTTTCAATTTTCAAGTAACAATTTTCATTCAATTGGGCAATGATCCAATGAATCATTGATTGAAAATTGAAAATTGGTAAATGAAAATTACTCTTTCCTAGATTTCAGCACTACTGATAGCAACAACAAATAGTACCCCGCTACGATTGGCAAGGAGAGGCTTTTGGCAGTGAAGACGAGTGGTAGGCTACCAAAGAACCAGACAATGCTTTCGAAATAAAACAGCAACGGCAATGCGAGATACAATACCCATTGACCCAAGCCTGGGATGAGTAAGCCAACAATGGTACCAATACCCCCGATGATCATGAGGATGGGAATCGTCCATAGTAACAGGAAGTTGACGATAATTGAGACTGGTGAGTAGCTCCCAAACGTGCCCAAGAGTATTGGCAGAGTTGCTAATTGAGCGACAAAAGTGGTTAAAAAGTCTGTCCTAGCAAGCATATCAATCACCCACCCCTTTCTCTTCAGTATGGTCTGCATCAATGGATTGAAAACAATAAGTCCCCATGTAGCCATAAATGAGAGCTGAAATCCCGTATCAAAGAGTAAAAACGGCTGGTAAAACAACATAGAAAACCCTGCCAACAACAATCCGTAGAGTGCGAGAGTCTGTCTCCCCAAAATCTGTGCAGAAAATACGAGTATCCCCATGATCGATGCACGCACGATCGAAGCTGAAAACCCCGCAAGACCAGCATAGAAAATGATACCGCCAATCGTCACAACCAATGCATACTGTCGCCTGAGTATCCGACCAAAAAGACTGGCCAAAAACCCACCTATAATCGTTACATTCATGCCTGATGCAGCAATCACATGCAAAACACCTGCTGTTTGGAGTACCTCATCAAAAGCTTTGGGCATCCCTTCATCGATACCAAAAACTATGCCTAAAAGGAGATTTCCTGCAGGCTGAGGCAAGGATGTATCAAAGAGCCAGATGATATGGGAACGGATAGGAGTAATAAAATGTAAGAGAGGATTGTTATTTGCAACAACTTCTATCTTTGGGTAGGACATCGTATAGATAGACTTACCATTGCTCGATTGCTCTACCTGCCTCGCCGGCAGGCGGGTTGTTCCATTGCTTTTAGAAGAAAGAGATTTGATCTTAAGAGTTCCTTGAATTTTCAAAGTTTGGCCATACGAATATCTCGGATACGAGGGAGCTGAGATAAAGACTCGTTCGCCTTTTGAGAGTCTGGCAGTGATCCTTTGGTATTTGCCAGATGACTTTGGCTCAGATAGAAGTGTTGTTTGAAGCGTAAGTGGCTGGCCATCGGTATAGGTTGGCTGGTCTTTGAAGAAGAAAAAGAACCTAATACTCAATGTAACTAGTAAAAAGCTAATGACAAGGAATAAACGATACATATATAATTACCAATGATCATTTACCAATTTTCAATCAATGACTCATTGTGTCATTTGAACAATTGAATGAAAATTGAAAATTGGTAATTGAAAATTATAGTGATACTAGCTCCTTTATCTTCTCATACACACTCTTCCCCACAGCCTTTTTGCTCAGGAGTTCATCGATACTGCCATATGGTCTGTTGTCTATAATTTTGCCGGCGGTTACCGGGCCGATTCCGGGCAATGCTTCGAGTTCACTACTGCTCGCACTGTTAATACTCACCATGCCATTGGTCGAAACCCCCGCTACTCCCATCGTCGTCCCCCCACCTGCCGCAGCCGAGTTTGACTCGGTGACACTTTGCATCTCCTCGCCAATGCGAGGAATATAAATCTTCATTCCATCCGTTACTTTGGCAGCCAAGTTCAGTGAGTGCTGCGTCCAGTCTAAATCCGCATCTGATGAAAACCCGCCGGCTGCATGCAGCGCATCTTCAACCCTCGCGTTATCGGATAGCCTATAGACACCAGGTGCCAAGACACCGCCCGACACATCAACAACAATATTTCCATTTTCAGTGTCTTTTTTGGTCTGATTTTTCACGTGACCCTCACTAGTCTCAAAGGTAATATCACTGGCAGGTGCTTTAGGCAACAAAGATGTGATCAGACCATATACAATGAGTATCAAACCAATGCAAGCTATAGAGACAGCGAGGATATGGGGCCGGAGGCTCGTGAGTAAGCGTGTGAAAACTGATTGAGAGTTTTCGCTGTCCATTGCATTACATGATTTGGCAATAAAATCTACTGAGCGCTATTTAGTGATTTTTGATATAGTAGTTACCCTTATTTGGTTGTCATGCTGAATTTATTTCAGCATCCCTACTGTAGAGATCCTGAAACAAGTTCAGGATGACATCCTTAACTTACTACGAAGTTAAGGATTTTACCCACTATATAAATCACTTTTCGGATTGTTGCACCTTCTAAATGCTTTGTCACTTTGTCCGACTGCTTTGCTAACTGCTCTACCTTGCTCTGATCTTTTAATACTCCACTGTCTACTGTCAAATTTTCTCGAACCTTCCCATTGACTTGGACAACGATGGTGACAGTGTCTTCGATGAGATATTTTTCATTCACTTCTGGGAAAGGTTGTTGGTGGATGGAGTCAAACGCTGAACCTGTGGCAAAGCTCTGCCACAACTCCTCTGTCATATGTGGAGCAAAGGGTGCTAGTATCAGTAACAATGTCTTGTACTCTTCACTACTCACTGTTTCCTTGGCACTCAAGTAGTTGAGCCATTCCATGATTGCGGCAACTGCGGTATTCAGCTTGATCGCATCAATGTCATGACGAACCTTTTTAATAGTCTTGTGCATTTCAAATAATGATTCACGCTGATTTGAAGACTGATTTTCACTGATCTGTGTTAATCTATCTTTTGATCCGTGCAAATCTACAAGCTTTGCTTGCAAATCCCACACTCTCTTCAAAAACCGATACATCCCACTCATCGCGCTCGTTGACCATGGGCCGGTGGCTTCGTAGGGCATCATGAAGGAAAGATAAATGCGCACAGCATCAGTACCAAATTCTTTGACAACATCATCGGGGTTGATCACATTGCCTTTGGATTTGCTCATCTTGTTGCCATCAGTGCCTAACACAATCCCATGCTGGATACGCTTTTTGGCAAACTCGTCAAAATCGATGAGGCCTATGTCTTTGAAGAATTTGGTGAAGAATCGTGCGTAGAGGGTGTGCCCAAGGATATGCTCTGAGCCACCAAAGTAGATATCCAGTGGCATCAGTGCTTCGACAAGCTCAGGATTAAAAGGAGCTTTGGTATATTTTGGATCAGTGTAGCGGTAGTAATACCATGAAGAATCAAAAAACGTATCGAGTGTTTCCGGGTCACGCTCTGCTTTCCCACCACATTTTGGACACGCAACATGGAGCCACTCCTCATTTGAAGCCAATGGCGGTTTGCCTTTGGGCATGTAGTCAACATCATATGGGATCTCAACGGGCAAATCTTTTTCCGGTACAGGCACCGTTCCGCATGTCGGACAGTTGATAATAGGCACTGGTGTTCCCCAATAACGCTGTCTACTCACAGACCAGTCATGCAGATGGTACTGCGTTTTGGCTTTACCCAAGCCTTTTGCTTCAAGCCACTCAATAACCTTCAGCATCTCTTTTGGCATTTCCCATCCATCCCACTCACCGGAGTTGATAAGTTTACCTGGGCCAATATAGGGTTGCTCTTCCTTGTCATTCTGAGGCGCAGCCGAAGAATCTAGTTCCTTCGCTTCACTCAGGATGACAGGTTGAATTTCTAAACCAAACTTCTTGGCAAATTCAAAGTCTCTCTCATCGTGGGCAGGAACAGCCATGATGGCACCTGTACCATAGCCAGATAGTACGTAATCAGCCACCCATATAGGAATTTCTTTCTTTGTTACTGGGTTGATTGCATAAAGACCTGAAAAGACACCAGTTTTTTCTTTGTTCTCCTTGCGTTCCAACTCAGTCTTCTTTTTGGCTTCAATGATATATTTTTTTACTTTCTCATCGGTAACAGATTTTAGGATCTCATGTTCAGGAGAAACAACCATAAATGTGGCACCGTAAAGCGTGTCTGGCCTCGTAGTAAAGACTTCAATGCTCTTGTCATTCTGGAGCGAAGTCGAAGAATCTAGATCCTTCGCGTTGCTCAGGATGACAAAACGTACGAGCGCTCCCTCTGATCGACCGATCCAATTGTTTTGCCCTTCACGCACGGATTGTGGCCAGTCAACACCATTTGGCAACGTACTATTGCTATCGCTAAAGTGGGTTAAAAGGCTTGTGAAATCAAGCATTCCTGCTGATTCATTCAAATGACCTTTGCCTTTCACCTCAATAAATTTTGCTTCAGGCAGGGCTTTCTTGTAGAAATCTACTGAGACTGCTGGGATGTATGGATCATCATCTGCAAAATAGAACACAATTTCATCTACAAGAGACTCTATTTTCCCAAAATCTGGCTTCGTTTTCGTAAATGAACGTACTGCATCCCAATCCAAATCACTGTAGTCTTTTTTCAAAGTATCCCAATCCATACCTGGATTGACCGGCGCTACCAAAACTAATTTCTCAATTTTTCGACCCAGTGTCTCAACCAATTCCAAAGCTGCTGGAGTACCAAGACTATGAGAAACCAACGTCAATTCTCCACTCACATTCTTGGCTAACTTTGTGAGTGCTTCGTTCCACTCTTTTGGATTCGGGTGATCTGGGTTGGGAAGTTCCTGAGCAATAACGGTATAGCCCTTCTTTTCAAGTTCTTTTTTCAACCATGGGAACCAATTTTCTTGACCATTCCCTGATACTCCATGGACAAACATGACTGTTTTACGAGCCTGTTTTCCTGTTTCTGGCCACAAAAGTCTATCTGCATAGTCTGTGATTTTGAGAAACCACTGCTCCACTGGCTTTTGGACTACCACAGTACCACATCGCCAACATTTGCCATTTTCTACATGTTCATTTGCTAACACTGTCTGGTCTGTTGGGCACCAGTTCGAGAGTGTTTTGGAGCGATATGCGATGCCTTTTTCATACATTTTCAAAAATATCCATTGGTTCCAGGTGTAATATTCAGGCAAACAGGTGATCGTCGTCTCAGTTCCTGCGCCATTTGCATCGCCTTCTCCCCAATCAATCATGGTACCCATGGTTTTGAACTGCTTTGTCATGCTCGCGATATTGCTCATCGTCCATTCTTGGGGATGGATACCACGCTTGATCGCTGCATTTTCAGCAGGGAGACCAAATGCATCATAGCCCATGCGAAAAAAGACGTTTTCCCCCATCATTTTCTTGAACCGAGCCAACACATCAGGCGTCACAAACGTAAACCAATGCCCTATATGCAAATCTCCAGATGGATATGGCAGCTCAACCAATACAAAATACTTTTTCTTGTGATCTTGTCCTGAGCTAGCCGAAGGGTTAAAGGTGAAATCATAGAGCTTCTCATCACTCCAAATTTTTTGCCATTTGGATTCAATTTTGTCTGGAAAGTACTTCGGATGGGTTTTAGGTTTCATAGCTTTAGTATATCATAGGCACAATGATTGCAAATAGTAAATTTAGTATCGTTTGATATTTTTGATAATCTTGATTAATAATTTAAAGAAGGTTTATACTAAGACTATGTTTACAAAATCAGAAATCAGACAGCTTCAATCAGTCATACAATCCGAAACGCGCCAAATTGTAGAAGAAGTATTGGGGAGCAAAGAAAATAGATCAATCATTCGAGAAGAATCTCAATCTGTAATCGAAGAAGCTTTAGCTCCAATCAAAAAAGATCTTAAAAAACTTGATACTAATATGAAGAAGGTGCATAAAGATCTCAAAAAAGAAATAAAATATGTCTCTTATATTTTAGACAAACAAAATATGAGAACAATAAAACGTGTTGAAACAATTGAAGACCACCTCGGCTTTCCTCCTCAAGCAGCATAAGCTTCAAATTTTCCATTCCTTTTCTCTTCTTTAAGCAAAAATCATAGGTCATAAATCTCATTACTACCGGATTCGGGAATTGGGGCTATGAGATGTGACGTCTCTTCTCTTGCAAAAAGTGAGTGAAATTCGTATGCTATATACATGCCTGCTACGTAT
>JAGOUP010000031.1 GCA_018061205.1 Candidatus Levyibacteriota bacterium
GTTATATACTTCCTTCATTTCTTCCTCCAAAGATGATTGACCTGTCAGTGCAGGTCTATTTTTATCATGACCGATTCGTTTCAATAGTGTTGCTATCGTGCAGCGAAGGTAAAATAACTTGCCACTTTTTTGTAGTGCCATACTATTTTCTGCTCGTAGTACCACACCACCTCCCGTTGAAATAATAACATTGTCCATAGCAGATACTTCTTTCGTTATTTCGGATTCTTTTTCTCTGAAATACTCCCAACCATGTGCTGCAACCATAGCAGGTATGGTTGTTTCAAATCGTTTTGCGATGAGTTTATCAATCTCAACATACGGTTTGCCCAATTTTTTACTGAGTTTTCGGGCAATGGTTGATTTGCCACTTCCCCGCATACCTATTAAAACAATATTCATACAGTAGTTACTCCTATACCAATACTCCGTATCGTTTCCCAAAATGTTGGAAATGTTTTAGTGACCACATCTGGATCTACGATCTGCATACCAGATATTTTTGATCCGGCAACAGCAAACGCCATAGCCATGCGATGATCACCATACGTATGTATTGTTGCTGGTTTTGGATTTCCTCCGAAAATGGTGAGCGAATCTTCAGTGCTTTCTGTTTCTATTCCCATTTTCTTCAGTTCTGTTTGTAGTGCTAGAATTCGTTCTGTTTCTTTTACACGAAGCGAGGCAATGCCATGTATCGTCGTTGTACCGTTGATAAATGCTGCGAGCACTGCGAGTGTTTGTGCTTGATCAGGGTAGTCCTGCAAAGAAACAGAAAGTGCTTTTAGTGTTTTTCCTTGGATGGTTACGCTATTCGCAGCATATGTTACGTGATTACCCATATATTCTAGAAGAGACAAAAATTGTTTATCTCCTTGTTTGGAGTCAGAAGACAGATTTTCAACCGTGATTGTTGCTGTTGTCAAAGCTGCAATAGCAAAAAAATATCCTGCACTTGAATAGTCCCCTTCAACAGTATAGGTATCTTTTTTGTATGCTTGTTTTGCTGAAATTTCATATGTTGTATATTGATTATTGGTTACTGTGACTCCAAAGTCCTTCATGGTAGCAAGGGTGAGATAAATGTATGGTTTGGAGATTTGTTCGCCATCAATGGTTATCGTAATATTGCCAATGAGAGGAGCAATCATCAGTATGGCTGAAAGGTATTGGCTACTGATAGTTCCTTTTACTGTTACGTTTCCAACGGTTAGTGTCTCTGAAATAATAGAAAGTGGTGGATAGTCCTCTTTTCCCAGATATTCTATTTTTGCGCCTAATTGTTTGAGTGCATCAACAAGATCTGTAATAGGTCTTTTTTGTAGTCCTTCTTCTCCTATGATTGTTTTTTTGCCCGGGATGATACAAGCGAGTGCTGTTATAAAACGAACCGTTGTACCGGAGAGTTTTGCATCAAGGGTATAGTCACCAGTTTTAATTTGTGAAATATCACCAAAAACAGTGATAGTATCATTCGTTGTCTCAATACCTATGCCCAATGTTTCCAGACAGGAAATCATTGCCTTCGTATCGTCACTAAACAGGGGATTTTTGATAGTCACTGTTCCTTTTGTAAGCGTTGCCAAGAGCAATGCTCTATTGGTGTAGCTTTTTGAACCTGGAATACGTACGGTTTTTGTGACAGGAGCTATCAGGGGCGTCAGTGAATACGTTTTCATAACAATACACGTGATAAGACTTCGTCAACGAGTGATTCTTCAACAATACAATTTGCTTTTGGTTTTCCAATACCTTCGAGGAGAACAAATCGGATCTTTCCGCCAACTGATTTTTTATCTTTCTTCATTTGCTGTATGGCTTTTTCTTTATCAACACCACTGATAGTTATTGGCAAATCGTATTTTTGTAAAAGCTTCAATGATTTTTCTGCTTCATCATCAGAGAGTATCTGCATTTTTTGACTGAGCTTGATGACAAATGCCATACCGATACTGATTGCTTCTCCGTGTGTGAGGGTCGTTTTTAGTTCTATTGCTTGACCCAATGTGTGACCAAAATTCACCACTGCTCGTTGCGTAGTGATATCTTGTGGATCTTTTTCTACAATTTCCATTTTGAGCGTGACACATGTAGCGACTATTTCATCTAATTGTGCTAATCCATCCGTTTCTGCCAAAAGTGTAAAAAGTTTTGGATTCATAGCAATTGCATATTTGATAACCTCCCCCATCCCAGAACGCATTTGGGTGGCAGGAAGAGACTGTATGGTCTTGGTATCGATGACAACTACTCGTGGCTGTCTGATAATACCGATAGTATTTTTATGGGTTTCTAGATCCACTGCGCCTTTACC
Organism: Candidatus Levyibacteriota bacterium; assembly: GCA_018061205.1. Classification (GTDB taxonomy): domain Bacteria; phylum Patescibacteriota; class Microgenomatia; order Levybacterales; family UBA12049; genus JAGOUP01. Next base: position 2,315 of record JAGOUP010000031.1, read on the forward strand.
GCCGAGTGAGGAATCAACTTGACTCAAGAGTGTTGTTGGAATTTGGATACAATCAATACCTCGAAAATAGAGCCCAGCAGCCAATGTTGCTATATCTCCAACAACACCGCCGCCCAATGCGACTACGACTGATTTTCGATCCAAATGATTGGTATAGAATGCAGATAATATTGTTTGGAGATGTGCAAAATCTTTACTCTTTTCTCCTCCTGGAATAGCAATTATGCAGTAAGCAATCCCTTCTTTAGTCAGCGATGCTTTGATCGTGGGAAGAAATAATTTTTGTGTTGTTGCATCAACGAGAATTGCTACTTTCGAATATGCATAGGGTTTGATAACTGATCCAATGGTAGACAATATATCTTTTCCTATGATAACTTCAGTATCTTCTGTTACGGGTATTGAATATTTGTGTATTTTGTTCATTTTTTTGGTGTTGGTTTTGGCATGGCATCAAATTGTTCCCAGGTTAGCTGTTGTTTTGCATCGGTTATCGCATTCTTAGGATCTGGGTGTACTTCCACGATCAATCCATCAAATGGATGTTGCGCTGCTTGTTCTGATACCTTGAGTACATTTTCAACAGTGCCTCCGATGTGCGATGGATCAAACAACATAGGAAGTTTATATTTGTCTTTTATCTTCATGGCCATGGCAAAATCTGGAACATTGCGCATATTCCAAGGATTCTCATACCCATGTGGGGTAAATCCTCGATGGCACAAGAATAGATTACTTTCTGCAATACCACCATGGAGAACATGTTCGATAATTCCTTCCCAATGTTCTTCACTTGCCCAAGGTTGATTCTTTACCATCAAAAAGACTCGCTTTTCTCCTTTGGCAACACGTGATATTTCCTGCTGGATATAGTGATTTTGATTTCGAGCACCTATCCAAATGAGTACCTTTGCTGTTTTGGATGCATTCAGCACAGTTTCTATCACCTTTTCTGCATGTGAAGGAAGTATGACCTCGGTTCCCGGATTTATACCCTCTTTTGCAGCCATTTGGAGAAGTGGAAAACCACCTTCTTGGAGTCCTTCAAACCCTGGTTTGGTTCGTGGCTTCCACAGACTGATCCGCATAAAATCAACAGGGCGTTTTTTTGCTTCGACAATGGAGGCTTTGATTTGCTCTTTCGATTCAGCGGCACATGGACCAACAACCAATAATAATTTCTTTTTATTTTTCATAATTTTTTTCACTTGTGGTGAGTTTGTCGAACCATAAAAAAACCCCGCTCAGCGGGGTGGGTTTCTTTTTCTGATGCTTAGCATCAAATCCACCTCCGCTTAGGAAGTAAAGTAGAAAAAGAAATAGAATTTTTTAGAATTCATAAATAAAGTATATCAGTTGCTTTTCAGTGTGTCAATCGAGTTTGACTCGATCAACGATTTTTGTGAATGTTGGCGCATCATTGACAATAAGATCAGCGAGTATTTTCCTGTTCAATGTGACGTTTGCTTTTTTCAAGTTATTGATGAGGACACTGTACGAAACATTGTGTTTTTTTGCAGCTTCACTGATACGGGTAATCCAGAGTTGACGAAAATCGCCTTTTCGATCTTTTCTTCCAGCATATGCATATTGGCCAGCATGCAGCATCGCTTCTTTACCATCTTTTGTGAGTCTACTGCGTGTTCCTTTATACCCTTTATTGAGTTCATGCAGTTTTTTATGTTTTCTGTTGGAGACAACTCCTCGTTTTACTCTCATAATTTAATTTAAAATTTTTAATTTACAATTTTCAATGAAATCTTAATTTTTAAAATTTAAATATTAAAACATTTACTATTCATTTTAAATTTCGAATTTCAAATTGAAAATTAGTTAGGCGTAGCCTAACTGCTGTTTTACTTTTTTAGCAAATGCACCTTTGAGTACGCCGGTTTCTTTCAAATGTCGGATTCTTCTTTTACTTTTCTTGCGCATTAAATGTCCTTGATATTGATGGCCAAAAAGTACCTTACCTGTTTTGGTAATTTTGAATCGCTTACTGACTGACTTTTTTATTTTCTTCTTTGGCATATGCTTTTCCTTCCTTATTATCTTCAGTTGTTACTGCTTTTGTTGCAATCTTTTTTTTCTCTGGTGAAACAATGGTTATCAATTGTTTTCCCTCAAAATGTGCTTCTCTCTCGATTTTTGAAACATCTGATAAAGATTCCAATACTTTTTTCAGTGTGGCTTGTCCAAATTCTGGGTGGACTATTTGTCTTCCCATGAATTTCATAACAAATCTCACTTTATCGTTATCACTCAAAAACTCTCTGGCTCTCCTGACCATGACATCAAGGTCATGTTCATTCATAAAAGGCCCAAGTCTGACTTCTTTTGTCTCTGAGACCTTACTTTTTTTCTTTTCGTCTCGCTTTTTCTTTGATTCTTGATATAAAAACTTTTTAAAGTCTATGATTCGGGCAACAGGCGGTTTTGCCGTCGGTGCCACTTCCACCAAATCCAATCCCGATTCCTTGGCCTTGCTTAAGGCTTCAAATTTAGACAGAATTCCGATTTGTTTTCCGTCTGTATCCAGTACTCGAAGCGTTTGGGCAAAGATCCGCTCGTTGGTTCTGTAAAACTGCTTTGTTTCCTGTCTTTTTTTATATCTTTTTATCAATGTCGTTTCTAATCTGTTGTATAAAGGCTGAAAGTTCTAGGCTTCCTAAATCTTTCCCTTCCCTCGTCCGAATAGACAAATTCATGTCTGAACTGACTTCTTTATCCCCTATTATACCCATAAATGGTACTTTTTGTAAAGTAGCGCCTCGTATTTTAGCCTGGAGGGTCTCAGCACGGGTATTTAGTTCTACGCGTATTCCTGCGTCTTTGAGCTCATTGTAGAGCTTTGTAGCATACTCTGTATGTCTATCAGCGATTGGGAGGAGTTCTATTTGTACAGGTGCGAGCCACACTGGGAAGGCTCCTGCATACTTTTCAATCAAAAATGCCATAACTCGCTCAATAGCGCCAATAGATGACCTATGGATAACAATCGGTTGTTCCTCCTCTCCTTTTTCGTTGGTATACGTGAGGTTGAAGCGCTTTGGCATAACAAAGTCATATTGTACGGTAAATGCTGTATCTTCTTTTCCATTGACGTTTTTCATCTGGATATCAATTTTGGGTCCATAAAAAGCAGCTTCGCTTTCTGCTTCAACAAAAGTGGCATTTCTTTCTTTCAAGACTTCTCTGAGCGCATTTTCAGCAAAATCCCATGAAGTATCATCTTTAAAATACTTTTTTTCATCGTTTCTGTCTCCCAAAGAAAGTCGGTAATGATAATCTGTTCCTTTTTCTAACTGAAATGCCTTCGCTGCGTCTTCTATAAGATCTAAGACGTTGTTCACTTCCTCTTTTGCTTGTGATTTTGTAGCGATAATATGTGCATCGGCCAAGGTAAATGCACGAACACGTTGGAGCCCACTCAACTCTCCTGATTGTTCATATCGGTAGAGTTTTGCGAGTTCTGCATACCGAATGGGTAGCTCTCTATAACTGTGCTTATTGCTCAAATACAGTTCAAAATGATGCGGACATGTCATTGGTCTGAGCATGAACTTCTCATCATCTATGGTAATGGGTGCATACATGGAGTCTTTATAGTATGGATAGTGTCCAGATTTCTCATAGAGTGCGAGACTGGCAACATCGGGTGTATAGACATGCAAATACCCTCTTTTTATTTCTTCGTCCACGATATATCTCTCCAAAACCCTCCGTACTGCAGATCCTTTTGGTGTCCAAAGCGGTAATCCTTTGCCAACAACATCAGAAAAGACAAATAAATCTAATTCTTTCCCCAATTTTTTGTGATCTCGTTTCTTTGCTTCTTCCATCATAGTAAGATATTCTTCAAGGGCAGTTTTATTTGGAAATGCTGTCCCATAAATACGGGTTAACATTTTGTTTTTCTCACTCCCCCGCCAATATGCACCTGCTACTGAGAGAAGTTTGAAGTGTTTCAAGTCATTTTTTGGGTGTGGAGAATGGCCACCTTTACATAAGTCCCAGTAATCACCTGATTTATAAAACGATACGTTTTCTCCATTTTTTGTAAATTCTTCGATTAGCTCATGTTTGTAGGGGTTTTCTGGATATTCTTTCTTTGCTTCCTCGGCTGTCAGTTCATGTCTCTCAAATGCTTGCCAGGAAGGGAGAATTTCTCGCATTTTCGCTTCAATAGCTGGAAAATCTTCTTCTGAGATTTTTGATGTACCAAAATCAAAATCAAAATAAAACCCGTTTTCAATAGCAGGACCGATAGCACGTTTTGCATGAGGATACAGCTCCATCACAGCAGCTGCGAGTAAATGTGCAGTTGAATGTCTGAGATTGTTTAATTTTTCTTTATCTTCCATAAGCTTACTATAACAAAAAAAACCTTCTTTTACATCCTCCTTAAGTAGATATGGTTGTAGTTTTTTCTAGTGCTTGCGAGAGATCGGCAAGTAAATCTTCAACATTTTCTATTCCCACGGATACACGGAATAGTCCATCAGTCAAACCTATTTTTTCTCGTTCTGCTTTTGGAATTGATCCATGCGTCATAGATGCTGGATGATCTATGAGAGATTCTACTCCTCCCAAACTTTCAGCCAATGGGAAGTATTCTAAAGCAGCGAGAAATTTCTGTACATCATATTGTGGTTTTAACTCTATTGAAATCATGCCTCCTGCTAGTTTCATTTGTTTTTTGACAATTTTTCCTTGTTCACCCGTAAAAAGTCCAGGGTAATAGACTCTTTTAATTTTTTTATGTTTTTGTAAAAATGCTGCTATTTTTTCTGCATTTTCACTGTGACGCTGCATGCGAAG
>JAGOUP010000032.1 GCA_018061205.1 Candidatus Levyibacteriota bacterium
AATAGCTGCCATAAAATCTAGAATTCTCTCTTTTACTGAATTTAACCCATAATGATTTTTATTGAGAATTTCTTTTGCAGCATTGAGATCCAGTTTGTCTTGACTAACCGTATTCCACGGTAAACCCACAGCCCAGGTAATATAACTGTTGGCACTATCATATTCAACAATGTAATTAGGACTTAAAAACCCCGCTGAGGATCTAATGAGTTCTAATCGCTCTACTCTTTCAAGGAGTGTTTGACGAAGATCAGTTGGCAATTCTACTTTTTCTATTTTCTCTCGCAAGCGATTGATTTGCTCACTAGACATGTCTTTTTGTTGTGCCATAGCAGTTTGTGAAGGTTGATTTTCACCCGTAGTATTTCCTGAATTATCCATATACATTTATATTACACCATCTTTTATCTATCCGCCATGTTAAACGTTTTTAACATCTAATAATATATTGGGAAGTTCCTAGGGGAAAGCGTAAACCGTAAAGGGTAAAGTACTTTGTTTTAATTCTTTTACCCTTGCCCCTTTACCCTTAACGCTTAATAGTGTGATTTTCGAAAACGGGGTTTTGCTTCTGGTGATGCTGATCCTGTTCCTTCTGCTCTTTTTCTAAAATTTCCACCTCTACGAAATGGTTTTGGTGCAGACGCGCTACGTTCTCTTCGAAATTGTTGTGACAATGGATGCATACTTTTTTGTGGAACAGCAGCTCCCGTTGGACTCGCTGCTTGAAATTGTCCACCATTTCCTGGTGTATACGGCTCTCTTTGTGGTGCTTGTCCACCATCATTTTGTCCTTGCGTTCCACCTTGTGGTGCATTTTCTCCAAAAAGCATTGTCAAATTCACTCGTCCTTGATCGTCAATTTCCATCACTTTTACTTTTACTTTATCGCCAATTTGTACAACATCTGTTGGATTATTCACATATTGGGTCGAAGACATTTTTGAAACATGCACCATACCTTCTTTTCCTGGTAAGAACTCAACAAATGCACCAAATGGTAAAATACGTTTTACTTCTGCATCTTCAAATACTTCACCAACCATTACTTCACGTGTCATTCCACTGATCCATGTTACTGCTTTTTGCAAAGATTCTTCATCCATCCCTGTAATACTGACTGATCCATCATCTTCAACATCAACGGTTGTACCTGTGGTTGCCATAATATTTTTGATATTCTTGCCACCTGGACCAATAAGTTCTCCAATTTTATCAACTGGAATTTTAACCATGGCAATCTTTGGTGCATAGATAGATACCTCAGCTCTTGGTTTATCAATAGCTTTGAGCATGACTTTGAGAATTTGCATTCGAGCAGTTCTCGCTTTATCAAATACTTCTTTTATTTGCTCAATGGTCAATCCGAGTGTTTTTACATCAAGTTGGATCGCGGTAACTCCAGCTTCTGATCCAGCAACTTTGAAATCCATATCTCCGGAAAAATCTTCAAGTCCTAAAATATCAGTGAGAATAACATATTTGTCATCCTTTGAAACCATACCCATAGCAATACCAGCAACAGGAGCTAAAATTGGAACACCTGCTGCCATCAGTGCTAACGTTGATCCACAGGTTGATGCCATAGAGGTAGAACCATTTGAAGCAAGTACTTCAGAATTTACTTGAATAGTATAAGGAAACACTTCAGGACTTGGAATAACACCCAACAGTGCTCTCTCACCAAGTGCTCCATGACCTATTTCACGTCGAGATAAAAATCCTGTTCGACCTGTTTCGCCAACTGAATAAGGAGGAAATGCATAGTGATGAATATATCGTTTTTTCTCTTCTCCTGCTGGTGATTCAAGCAGTTGCTCCATTCTGGTTGCACCAATCGTTGCGATACTGAGTGCTTGTGTATCTCCCCTTTGGAATAGTGCTGAACCATGTGTTCGTGGCAAAATATCAATTTCTGCAGAAAGAGGTCGGATTTCATCAAGTTTTCGACCATCTGGTCGTTTTCCTTTATCTAAAATATTTGATCGAATAATGGTGAAAAAGACTTTTTCAACTGCTTTTGCAATAGTTTTTTTATCGACTGCTTTTTCTTCAGAAGCTTCTGCCTGTGCATCTGTATAAATTTTCTCAATCAATAAATCTTGTTCAATACTTGATCCTTCATTTTGTGATCTGAGTTCAACCAAATGAGCAATTTCTGCTTTATAGCTTTTTTCGATTTTAGCAACAACTTCCAAAAGTGCAGTATCCGGTTTTACTTCTCCCTTTTTCTTTCCTGCTTTTGCTACAAATTTTTCGATAAATTTGATAACTTCTTTATTTGTTTCGTGTGCTTTGGAAATACCATCCAATACGATGTTTTCTGGTACTTGGAGACCTCCTGCTTCAAGCATGAGTGTTTTTTCTGGGGTTTGGGTAACAATCAAATCAAGTTCTGAACTATCCAAAAGTTCTCCACCTGGGTTTACGAGATATTCCCCATCTTTATAGCCAATTCGTGAAACACTCACTGGTCCCTTCCATGGAATTGGAGACATAGCCAATGCTGCTGATACAGCAATAATACCTAAAATATCTGGTTCATTTTCTCCATCAACAGAAAGTACTGTTACAACAACTTGTACGTCATTTTTGTATTCTTTTGGGAAAAGTGGACGAATAGAACGATCAATCAATCTTCCAGTCAATACCGCTTCATCAGTTGGACGACCTTGTCTTTTTACCCAACGACTTCCTTTTATTCTTCCTCCTGCATAGAGTCGTTCAACATATTCGACACTGAGAGGGAAATAATCAAGTGATGTCTCTTTTTTTGAAGCAACAACAGTCGCTAAGACAACAGTGTCTCCTAAACGAGCAAACACTGCTGCTGTAGCAAGTTTTGCAAGTTTTCCCGTTTCAAGAGTCAGTTTTTTCCCTGCTAAATCAATTGTAAGTGAGGTTTTTTCCATGTAATTAGTTCTTTAATCCGACTTTTTGGGCAATCTCAGAAGAGCGTGCTTTATCGGTTTTTGTTAAGAAATTCAGAAGTCTTCGTCTTTTAGCAATCATTGATAACAAACCACGTCTACTATGGGTATCATGGATATGCATTTTTAAATGCTCTGCAAGTCGATCAATACGCTTACTCAAAAGTGCGATTTGAACTTCAGGACTTCCCGTATCTCCATCTGTGGTTTGAAATTCCTTGATAATTTGTTGTTTTTGTGTAGGACTGAATGGCATAACTATTTTTCTTAACTTTAATTAATCTCAATCATTATACCAGATCCAATGTAATTTGACAACGATGAAGAAGATTAGATGAGAGTAGAGCTTTTGTAGACTTTTGGTGACAACCAATCTGGTGGTGTTTCTGGCTCTTCTTTTGCTTCTTTATGTTCCACTTCTTGCATAGGTCTTGGTTGTTGTTGTTGCATTGGCTGTTGAGAAGGCATGGATGAAGCAACAGGTTGTTGCTGTTGCATATGCTGCATTGGTTGCTGTGACTGATCTCCTCTTTGTGTTGTAGGCCGTGGGGTAGATTGTATAAATTGATTATTTACTGGTTGTTTTTGTTCCCATGGACGCTCACCTCGTGCTGAAACAGGCTGAGTTCGTTGCTCACGTTGCTGTTGTGGTGGTGCTACTTGCTGTCTCACTCCTGTCGCTGGCCGTGGTGAAGGCATAGTAAATGGACCAAATGGAGACTTTCCACTATCAGCGGCGGGTCGCAATGGTACAGACATTCTCTTTGCACCTTTTTTCATATACGCTGCTGCCATTTCAAATGCTAAAAAGCTTGTATTGTTTTCTTGAAAATTATTGGTTGCTTGTGATAAACCTGATAACAGATTTTGCGCGATATCTTGATCTACTTCTATTTGTAATGAGGAAAGTAAACTACCTATTAATTCTGAGACAGATGATGCCTGAGGCGAAACTAAAACAATATCACCAAATCCCTGATTATCATTTTGATTATCAATATTGATTATTGCAGTATTTTTTAATGCATCTGCATCAAAAAGACTTCCTAAATCTGATAAACGAGCAGTACCGACGATAAAAGCGAGCCCTGGTAGTCCTCCAGATCGTTTAAACAGTACATCCTGTTGTTCAAAAGAAAGCCCATCTTCTGTTGCTTTTACTACGATATTAAGATAGCCATTTTCGAGCGTATAGGATACTTTTTCAATCTCTCCCTCTCTATAGGGGAAAGAAACAATAAGGTCTCCACCTTCACCTGAAAGTGCTGTTTTGACTTTATCAATCCCAACGAGAGAAGAATTTGCAACGATTGATTCAGTAGGAGAAGCTATAGTAACATTTTTTCCCCCTTGTCCAAGTGCAATATATAAAGCAAGCGCACCTGCCATTTGATCCAAAGAAGGGTTTTTACCCACGAGAATTGCTATTTTGTCGTTTTTTGACAATAAGTCTTTTACTCTGCCTGTTGATGCGTTATCCATAAGCTTTCCTTATTCATGGGATATTATCACATCACCTATAGTAAAGTCAAGTAGAGGTGATATAATAATTCCTGCTTCTTGCCCCTTCTCAACTTTGGAGGTTTGGTCTTTTCCTTGCCGTACTGACACCACATGACATTCCCCTATAGTATCTTCCCCGCGCAAAAGTCTGGCTCGATCACCTTTGGCAATTCTGCCTTCTAATACCTTGATTCCACACACTTTCGTCTTTTCAAAAGGAAATGAAGCCAAAATTTGTGCACTACCATAGATTTTCTCCTCCATAGCCAATGCTTTTCCCTCTAACACATCACTGATTTCTTGCAAAAGCTCATAGATAATGGTGTAGTTTTTCATCAGTACTTTTTCCGTTGAGGCTAAATGAGCCACATCAGGACGAATACGGACATTAAAACCAATGACTAGTCCGCCGACAGATTTTGCCAAAAGTACATCAGCTTCTGAAATATCTCCAGTTTTTTTGGAAAGAATAATTGCTTTTTCAGGAAGAGCATACATAATAGCTTCAAGTGAACCTAGTGTATCAGCCCTAATAATAAGAGAAACAGTATCTCGTTTTTCTCCAGGTGGTGCAAAAAAGTCTTGTGGCAAACTGGTATCAGAAATAACAGCTTGCGGTTCTTTCTCAACTTCAGCCATTTCTACGACACTGGTACTCATGTGCTCTCCCTTTTTAGAGACAATACTGCCAACGGACGGAACATCTGCAAATCCCAATACTTCAGCAGCATCACCTACGGTTACTGATTTGAGTATTGCTGCTTTATCATCACTAAATGAACGTACGCGAGCACTTGTTGTCTCCGTAACTAACTCATCACGAATGACGGCTGTCCCATTTTTCACGACAATGGTTGCTTTGGGTCCTGCTTTTTGATCTAACTTTGACTCAATAACAATAGCATTAAAAATCGCATCTGAAGATTTTCCTTTGAGAATTTCATGTAAATCTGTCACCAAAATAATAAGATCAAGAAGTTCTGGTACATTTTTCCCCGTTTTGGCTGATACTTCAATAAAAGGAACATCTCCTCCTAATCCTTCTAACAAAACATCCTCTTTTAACAACTGCTGTTTGGTTTTTTCAACTTGTCGATCTGGCAAATCTACTTTTGTTAAGACAACAATAAAAGGTGTTTTTGTATCTTTGAGCAGTTGTATACTTTCTTTTGTTTGTGGCATAATCCCATCCACAACCGATACAATCAAAAGCCCAATGTCTGCTGCTTGCACACCTCGGCCTCTCATAAGAGAAAATGCTTCATGACCTGGTGTGTCAATAAACGTAATTCGTCGCTTTCTTTCTTCATGCATTATTTCGACACTGGACGCACCAATTTTTTGTGTGATACCACCATGCTCACGACTAGCAATAGATGTTTTGCGAATAGTATCTAAAAGGGTCGTTTTGCCATGATCTACATGACCCAAAACAGTAACAACTGGAGGAAAATTATGTGATGTGGATGGTGTTGCTATCAAGTTCTTTTTTGCCATAAAATTTTAAATTCGAATATCGAATATCGAAATAAGAAACAATAGCAAAATCAAAATTTTCAAATTTCATAGATTTATTTTGAATTTTTATTCATTTGTATTTGTTTCGGATTTTTCTCCCTCTTCTTTGACTTCTTCTACAGTATCATCTGTTGCTGACTGTGCTGTTTCTTCTTTTTTCTCTACACTTTTCTCTTTTGGCTCTTCTGTCACCTTTATGGGTTCCTCAGGCATTTCCAGTCCTTCAATTTCAATACGATATCCTGTCAATTTTGATGCAAGTCTCACATTTTGTCCTTCTCTTCCAATTGCCAATGACAGTTCATCTTTTGGTACTTTAACAATTGCTAATTTATCTTTCTCATTGATCTCAACTGCAATATTTTTTGCTGGAGAGAGAGATTGGGTGATATAGCTTTTTGGATTATCTTGCCATTGAATAATGTCAATTTTTTCCATTCCACCAAGCTCTTGTATGATTGCTTGTACTCGTACTCCCTTTTGTCCGACACAACTCCCAACAGGATCAATACCTGATTGACTTGAAAAAACCGCAACCTTTGCTCTATTTCCTGCTTCCCGAGCAACTGCTTTGATTTCAACACTTCCTTGCGCTACCTCAGGTACTTCTCTTTTAAATAACCCCTCTAAAAGTCCTATATGCGCACGAGAGACAATAATCTCTTCCCCTTTTATGCCTTCTCGAATATCAACGATATAGACAGCGAGTCGTTGATTAAGATGATATTTTTCGTTTGCAATTTGCTCTTGAGGAGGCATAACAGCTTCAGCTTTTCCTATATCAACAATCACATTTGATCCAGCGAATTTTAATACCATACCATTCACAATAGTCCCAATTTTTTCTCTGAAGTCAGTGACAATCGCTTCTCTTTCTTTTTCTCTGATTTTTTGAAGAATGACTTGCTTGGCGGTTTGAGCCGCAATGCGACCAAATCCAGGAGGTGTAACATCTTTCCCTTTATGTAAAATCTTTGCTTCTCCTGTGGTAGGATTCAGTGTTGCTTCATATTCTTCTATCTCAACACCGGGATGGTCTTTTCTAAAAGCAGCTACGATAGCATTTTGTACAGTATCAAGCACGACAGACACATCCACTCCACGTTCGGTGGCTACTTGATTTAGTGCTAGTGCAAATTCACTTCGTTGTACAACTGGCATAGTAGAGAGTAGTATAC
>JAGOUP010000033.1 GCA_018061205.1 Candidatus Levyibacteriota bacterium
TGATGCCACCCTTGAAAAACCAGATACATATACGATCATTTTTCACTTAAAAGATGTGTATACTCCCTTTTTAGCAACTGTTTCTCGTCCTGTTTTACTGAATGGAACTATTGGTGTAGGAAAATATAAAATCAAAGATATTTCACTAAATGGAAACTTCGTAAAATCTATTACACTTGTTTCAACAAAAAATATGTACGATACAAAAAGCTATCAGTTTTACCCTACTGCCGATTCAGTAAAAACAGCATTTCTTTTAGGAGAAATTACGACAGCACAAGGATTATATGAAGATACATTCCGAAATGTTTTGTTTTCAGCATTTCCGAATACAAATGTAAAAAAAGAAATAAATACTGCTCAGTTAGTAACACTCTTTTTTAATACAAAGGATCCACATCTTTCAAATAGAGATACCCGTGCCGGTTTAACCTATGCACTGCCTGATTCATTTTCTTTTGGAAAAAGGGCATATACCTTTTATCCTGATACCTCCTGGGCATACGCTTCACAATATATCTACGAACAAGATCTTCCACATGCAAAAGAATTAACAAAAGATATACAAACTGCCAGTAAAAGCGCATCATTGATTATGTCATTAAAAACACTCCCAAAATATATAAAAACGGCTGAAATTATTAGTCAGGAATGGGAAAAAATTGGTATTCAAACTATTATTGAAACAGTTGATACGGTTCCAAGTGACTTTCAAATATTTTTAGGTGACTACACTATTCCAAAAGATCCTGATCAGTACATGCTCTGGCACTCACGACAAGAGAACAATATCACCAATTATGAAAACAAACGCATTGATAAATTACTAGAAGATGGGAGAAAAACAATATCACAGCAAGAGCGTAAAAAAATATATGATGACTTACAAAAATATTTACTAGCAGATGCCCCTGCTGCATTTCTTTACTTCCCTTATGAATATACCGTTACGAGAAAGTAACGGTACTCCGCAGTTTTTTGTGATACGTTATTGCAAAACGGTGTGCCTCATTACGAAGGCGCATGACGAGCTGCAATGCTTTTGAACTTTTTGGTAGAATTACTTGTCGAAAATCCGAAGTGATGATAATTTCCTCTTTTTTAGCCAACCCTACCAACGGAATAGATAGATTTGCTTCTTCCAATGCTTTTTTTGCCATAGAAATTTGTCCTTTTCCTCCATCCACGATGAGTAAATCAGGAAATGGCCACTCGGTATGTTTGAGTCGACGGCTTAACACCTCATACATCATTGCAAAATCATTTGGACCTTTTGTCTCAGGTTTTATTTTGAATCTTCTATACCAGTTTGCATCTTTTTCTCCATCAGTAAAGACAACGAGTGATCCGGTAGCATTCGTCCCTGATGTATTTGAAATATCATAACATTCTATACGATGAATCTTTGAAACAACCAAATCAACCTTTTTCAAATGTTCTTGCAATTCTTGCAATTCTTCTCGTCTTATATCACTGCGCAGATTAGGATTTGATTCATATTCAAAAGGCGTGTGTACAGGATGGGTAATGAGATGAATAGCCTTTATTTTTGATTGTAGGACTTGTGCTTTTTCAAAATCTTCTTTTTCACTATATGCTGTTCGTTCTTTTTCCAGATCTTTTATGACTTTTGCAACATTTCCTTCTAAAAAAAGAATAAGCCTACGAATCGTTTTTTTATATTCTTTTTTTGCCTCTTGTGTGTCAATAACCGTTACACAAGGACATAGGCCTAGATGATGATACAAACAAAATGTTTTTGGATGATGTAATTCAGATTGAAAAGGAAAAATTCGTCGTATCGTTTTTAATACAAGCTTTAATGCGCCGCTATTGGGAAATGGACCAAAGTAGAGTGATTGTGGATCATCAACTCTTCTTGCAATCAACACCGCTGGATATAGTTCCCCTATCGTAATTCGTATTAGTGGGTAAGACTTTCCATCTGTGAGTCTAATGTTATACTGCGGAGTAAATTTTTTGATATAGTTTGCCTCAAGGAGTAATGATTCTATTTCAGATGAAACAACGAGATAAGAAATCGAATGAATTTTGGAAACCAATACTTTCGTTTTTTCTCCTATAACACCACTGGTAAAATAGGAAGCAACTCTACTCTTGAGATTTTTGGCCTTTCCAACATATAACAATATACCGTCTTTATCATAAAACAGATACACCCCTGGGTCTTTTGGCAATAAGCCATATGATGATCGTAATAGTCGCAAAAATAACACCTCCTCCAATAGTTATAGGAAGTAACGGTTTTTGAAAAGCTGCAATATAAAAAGGAACGATAGTTACAGTTTCTGAAATGCGTTGATTTCCTATAAGAACTGTTATTTTACCACTTTTATGAGCAAATGGTGAAGCAGCCTCAAAACGAAAAGGAATATCAGCATACCCAAATGGTAAAATTTCAGGAATGGTGATTTTTTGTTCTTTTGGTAGGAGGTAATCACTCACAATCGTTATCTCTTCATTTGGGTAGCGAGTACCTGATGGATTCACTACATGAAGAAACCCAGCAGGAGAAATTCCCGCAAATATTTTTTGATCAATTGCTATTCTGGCTTGAGCATCTGGAGGAGAAAATGAAGTATCAACAACTGGCGTTATTATGACATCTTTCCCAATTTTTCTCCCAGGAAGCTTATATCCACCTGCAGGGACTGGATACGAACTATCATGTCCCTTAATAACAAAAGCAATATGGCTAAAATCCAATACATCAAAATAATCAACGCCTTTTGTCGTGTTTCCCCATGTTGGATCTACCATAATCCATGTTTTTTTCTCACTATCATAATACTCAGGCCATGCATGCAAAATATCATCCTCCAAAGATACGGGACGTTGTGTGCCATTTTTTGTATATCCAAAACCATCAACTTCCCGAGCGGGAATCCCTGCAGCTCTGGATAGTGAAATAAATAAATCAGTAAATTCCAGACACACAGCAGATGTGGGATTTTGTAACACAATAGCTCCACCAAGGCGAACTTTTCTCTCAGTCACTCGCGAGAAATCATAGGAAAGTGTTTTGAGAACGTAGGCGTAAATTGCTTGTGGTGTTTTGAGTGTCTGCGCCAATTCCTGTATTTCTTTACTCTTTACATCCCAATATTTCTTTGGAAGTAAATATACTGCCAGTTCTTCACTCGTTTGTGGTTGCTCTTTTGGAAGCAAATGTACTTTTATCTTTCCCTTTACGATAACTTCTTTTTCCTCCGAAGGAAGCAAGGAGTATTGTGCTAACCAATTTCCATCTCTATCTTTTTCTACATTGAGAGGTTTTGGATCCATAGAAAGAATCTCTACTTCCTGATAATTTGTATCAGGAGGCAGAGCTATTTCTGTACGAATAGGGAATACATGCGTGTTATCAATGTGATATATGAAACTAAAATCATACATTTGATTTTGTCCAAATGCTATCGAAATACCACCTTTTCCCAGTTGTTCTTTGGTAAAATCTAAAGACGTTCCACCAACGTTTGGTTTTATATACCGAGGCTGTCCAAAATACTCAGGAACACGAACGTGCACATTAAAAGTGCTATAGTCATTCTGATCGGCAATACCCGGGATATCAACTTCATAAATAGTACCTTGTTGCTCAACGATATCAGGCGTATCAAATTCTATCGTAAAAGGCAGTGTTTTATCGATACCAACAACACGTTTGTTAAAATGCACTTTGATGGTATACCCTGTTTTTTCTTTTATTATTTCTGGAGTGATTGCACCATCAGGATCTGATGCTTTGACATTCTCAATAGAACTAAAACCAACCTTTATTGCATTTTGAGAGGCATAATATTCACTTGTCTTATTTGTTAACGATGTGTTGATAACCACATGGGTGAGTTCGTCTTCTTTGACACTATAGGTAATATCACTAGCAATACTAAAAGATTCATCAGCAAAAAGAGATAGAGGAACAATGAAAAAAAATAGGAAGAAAAAGAGAGCAGTAAATAATGTATTTTTCATTACCTTTCTATAATACCTTTTTTAGAAAAGCTCCGGTATAGGAATTTTTATTTTCAGCAACTTGATACGGTGTTCCCACTGCAACAATTTGTCCTCCCCTCTGTCCTCCTTGTGGTCCAAGATCAATAATATGATCGGCATTTTTTATAATATCCAAATTGTGTTCAATCACAATAACCGTATTGCCTTTATCGACCAGTTGTCTCAGTACTACGAGTAATTTTTCTAGATCGGCAAAATGAAGCCCCGTCGTCGGTTCATCCAAAATATACACAGCATCACGCCCTCTTTTTGCCAGTTCTGATGCCAATTTTACTCGTTGTGCCTCTCCTCCTGACATAGTTGGTGCTGGTTGTCCAAGTTTCATATAGGAAAGCCCCACATCATTGAGTGTTTGCATTTTATGAGAAAGACCAGGAACAAAAGAGAAAAAATCTGACGCTTCTGACACACTCATAGCTAAGACATCAGCAATATTTTTTCCATTAAAGAGAATTTCCAGTGCTTCTTGATTATATTGTTTTCCATTACACACTTCACAGGTAACATAGACATCTGATAAAAACTGCATTTCTATTTTTATTTGTCCTTCTCCTTCACATGCTTCACATCTCCCACCTTTGACATTGAACGAAAATCTTCCCGCTCCATACCCACGCAACTTTGCTTCTTTTGTCTTCGCAAAGAGTTCTCTGATATAAGTAAAGCACCCGGTATAGGTTGCCGGATTGCTTCTCGGTGTTCGCCCTATGGGAGACTGATCAATCAGAAAGATATTTTTGACATAATCAGCACCTTGTATATCGGTAAAGCTACCTGGTTTTTCTCTATGATACGGGTTAGCATTTTGCATGAGTGCATGGAACAAAATATCATTGACCAGCGTTGATTTACCACTTCCTGAAACTCCTGTCACGACAACCAATTTATGCAGTGGGAAATCAACAGTTATATCTTTTAAATTGTGTTCTGATGCACCAACAATGGTGATCTTTTTTTCTGCAGCACCTGTTGCTTCTTTCGTTTCAACGATATTGAGTGGTCGTATTGATTGAATTTTTTTCTTTCCAGAAAGATACAACCCCGTTAACGATAACGGATTTGCTTTTACTTGTTCTACTGTTCCTTGGGCAATAACTCGTCCGCCTCCCTCACCTGCTGCTGGACCAAAATCTACCAAATAATCAGATGCTTCCATGGTTTCTTCATCATGTTCAACCACTAATACCGTATTTCCCAGATCTCTGAGTCTTTTTAGTGTTTCAATCAGTTTACTATTATCCCGCTGATGCAGTCCTATCGATGGTTCATCGAGCACGTAGAGCACACCAGTTAATCCACTACCGATCTGTGATGCGAGTCTGATTCGTTGTGCCTCCCCTCCTGAAAGCGTTTGGGAACCACGGGAAAGAGACAAATAATCCAGTCCCACATCATTTAAAAAACTGAGTCGTGATTTAATTTCTTTTATGATAAGGTTTCCGATTTCAAGTTCACGTGGTGAAAGCGTGTTACTCACTTCACCAATAAAGCTAAGACAATCGACAATTGACAAATCTGATACAGCTTTTATCGATAAATCACCTACTGTGACTGAAAGTGCTTCTTTTTTGAGTCTTGCACCATCACACGCAGAACAAATTTCATACCGCATGAACTTTTCAACAGCAGCTTTGACCATCATTGATTCACTTTCTTTATATCGTCTTTTTAATTCTGCAAGTACTCCATGGAATGGTTCAAAAATAACGGTACTTCTCCCCCATCTATTTTCTCCTTTTACTTCATACTCTCGCTCCCCTGTACCAAAAAGCAACAAATTCTTTTGTTCATCATCGAGTTCTCGTATTGGTGTTTTTAGTGGGATATTGTGTGCTTCACAAAATGCGACAAAGGTTCGAGAAAACCATGTATCATGCTGGAGCGTTGTTGCAAATGGCAAAATACCACCTTCACTGATGGATAAGTTTTTGTTCAGAACCAAATCTTTATCAACAGTGAGCAGTGTCCCTAATCCGTTACAGGTAGGACATGCACCATGTGGTGTATTGAAAGAAAAGATTCGAGGTTCTACTTCTGGAATAGAAATACCACACACAGGACAAGCAAATTTTTCAGAAAAAAGTGTGTCTTCCATTTTTTTTGGTTTTACTGGGATTTCAAATCCTTTGTCTTTTATTTCTGAAATGATGAGTTCACCGTTCCCAAATCTGAGCGCTTGTTCTGCATCGCGGGCTACTCGCTCACGTTCAGTTTTTTTGGAAAGCACCAGACTATCAACGACGAGTTCTATTTTATGTTTATTTGTTTTTATGAGCACGAACTCATCAGCCAGTTGAAAAATTTGTCCATCAATTCGCACTTTTTTGAATCCTTGTTTTTTTAAATCGGTGAAAAGGTCTGTATATTCACCTTTTTTATCTTTGACGAGTGGCGCCAATATGAGGATGCGAATTCCTGCTACAGGCCCTTTTTCTACAGGGATCTTCATGATTGCATCAGTTATTTGATCTTTTGACATGTGCGAGATCTCACGACCGCAGTTTGGACAATGGGGATGCCCAAGTCTGGCAAATAACAGTCTCAAGTAATCATAAATTTCTGTTATTGTTCCAACGGTTGATCTGGGATTGTGTGACACACCTTTTTGATCAATAGAAATAGCTGGTGAAAGGCCTTCTATCAAATCAACATCAGGTTTTTTCATCACCCCTAAAAACTGCCTGGCATAGGAAGAAAGAGACTCAACATATCGTCTTTGTCCTTCAGCATAAATCGTGTCAAAAGCCAAAGATGATTTTCCACTACCAGACAAACCAGTGAATACGACCAGTTTGTTTTTGGGAATCGTTAAATCGACATTTTTGAGGTTATGCTCCCGAGCACCTTTTATCTTTATAGAATCCATAATAATTTACTTTTGATTGATCTTCTATTATACGCTGTTTGTATACTATGAGCAATCCACTGTATAC
>JAGOUP010000034.1 GCA_018061205.1 Candidatus Levyibacteriota bacterium
CTCTCGATGCAGATATTGATACCATCATAACCACATTACGAAACACCTTTGATCAAAAATATGCATCTTTAAAAAATACGAATTCCACAATGACGCAGCATGAAATTGTTACTATTGCCTCACTCATTGAACGAGAAGGAAAACATGATGCTGATAGACCTATCATTGCATCAATCATCTATAATCGATTGGAGAATGATATGCCACTTCAAATTGATGCCACTGTACAATACATACTCGGCTTCCAACCATCTGAGCAGTCGTGGTGGAAAAGACATCTTTCATTTGATGATTTAAAGATTAACTCAGCATATAACACCTATATACAAAAGACACTTCCTCCAACTCCTATTGCCAATCCAGGCGTTGAGTCTTTACAGGCAGCAGTACATCCTGATCAAACTGATTATTTATTTTATATCACCGATAAAAATGGCATCAATCGATATGCAAAAACAAATGAGGAACATGAAAAGAATATAGAAAAATACGGATTGTAAGACTACTTAGTTAATACTACTTCGGTGAATACCTTTGAAGAACCGCTTGATAGGTTTGGACACTTCCTTTGTTTCAGAAGATTTCTTTTCAACTATGATCTCCTGAGGTTCATCATCTTCAATTTCTTCAGCCAATTCAACAGAAGGGAGCTTTGGCTCTGCAGGCTGGGTCGTATACTCCTCTACAGCATCTGAAAATATATCTTCCCAATTAGATATTTTGTTCATCCCCTCTTCAGTAATCATTTTTAGTATTTTCTTCCCTCTCTTGGTTGTTAACAAAAGGGTAATGATAACTCCTACTACAACACCCAGCAAAAAACCACTGCTTAATCCTCCATGTTTTGTTGCTTCTTTATTTTCCATATAGTTATTTTTTTGGTTTTTCCTCGTCTTCTTTTTCTTTTACCAGTATCCCTCTAACAAATTTGATAATTGCAAATACTGAGCTGGCTTGAAGCGTATTACTCAATGATGACAATGAGGCAATGGGTCCTGATACATTTTTTGTAATCTGTTCGGTATCATCAAGTACTCGATTTGCTTTGATAACAGTTTTTCGAAATTCTTTTAAA
The DNA here is from genome assembly GCA_018061205.1 of Candidatus Levyibacteriota bacterium. Taxonomy (GTDB): domain Bacteria; phylum Patescibacteriota; class Microgenomatia; order Levybacterales; family UBA12049; genus JAGOUP01. The sequence goes on from JAGOUP010000034.1 coordinate 1,076, forward strand.
ATAAAATACACCTGAATACCCAACACGACAAGAAGAATAGTTAAAATACTCAAAACTAAAAGCAAAACGACTTCTGTGACATCAATTCCCATATATATAACGCTATCATTTATGCCATATATTGTCAAATAAAAAATGAATATAAGATCCTGAAATCCGTTCGGCAAGCTCAGGATCCTGAGTATATCGAAGGATAAATTCAGGATGACATTGCATGATATTACTCAGATTTTACTTCAATGGGAAGACGAATACTACTTTTTCTGCCAAACCGGTTGGTAGCACTAACTTCTATAACTGTTTTTCCATTAAAAAGGTCAATTCGTTTGCTAAAATTACCATCTTTGTCTAAAGATACCGTACTATTATTGACAAAAACAGTTGCATTTGGATCACTTTTTCCGCTCACTTGTGCTTCATTACTTCGTATTATTTCATTTTCTTTTGGTGTATAGATATCTAGTTGCGGACTAAAAAAAGCACTGCGGTATTGATAGATAATATACCCACCCATTATGACAAATATTGCTGCAATAACAAAAAATGTTTGCTGAAGCCGCATCTTCTTTACGGTAAATTCCTTTGTATGTGTGACCCCATGTGGCAAAACACTATAAACGTTTTTTCCATCAAATTCTCGACGAAACATAGCAATTGTCTCGTCTTTTGATAGTCCTAAAAACTGTGCATAGTTGCCGACAAATCCCTGAGCATACGCTGAGGAAGGAAGCTTGTTATACTGTCCATTTTCTAAAGCATGCAAAAACTCAACTCGTATTTTGAGGGCTTTTGATGCTTGTTCTACAGTAATATTCTGTCTTTTTCGAGCAAGTTGAAACCTGTTGCCAAGAGATACCATATGTCATTACCCCGGTTGCTGTGTCTGCATTGCAATAAATTCATCGGCGTTTTTGACCAATACATCTCGTGGCTTTGAGCCTTCTCCATGACCTACGGCACCGGCTGCTTCTAGTTGATCAATAATCCGTGCTGCTCTGGCATATCCAATAGATAATCGTCTCTGGAGGAGTGAGGCAGATGCTTTATCATGTTGGCAGACAATCCGTATTGCCTCATCAAAAAACGCATCTTTCCCATCACTATTCCCACCCGGCATACCTGGTCGTTTGAGGTTTACTTGTTGGGACGTTATCTCCTCTGTATACTCAACCTCTGGTGATTTAGATTTGAGAAAATCTACCAATTTTTTTACTTCTTTTTCAGAAACATATGCTCCTTGAATACGAGTTGGTTTTGCTTGATCTGGTGGAATATATAACATGTCTCCTCTACCTAAAAGCTTTTCAGCACCAGGACCATCAATAATAACGCGAGAATCAATCATAGAGGATACACTAAAGGCAATACGTGTTGGTACATTGGCTTTGATCAATCCTGTTATAACATTCACCGATGGGCGCTGTGTTGCAATAACCAAATGAATTCCTGTTGCCCGTGCCATCTGCGCTAATCGAGCAATCGCATCTTCTACCTCAACAGGAGCAAACATCATCAGATCTGCCAATTCATCAATAACAACAACAATATATGGCAATGCTTGAAATCCTGAAAGCTCATTGTATCCTTCTATATTTCTCACCCCTCGTTCAGCAAATAATTTATATCGTCTATCCATCTCTCCCATGGCCCATTTTAATGCTGATAAAATCTTTTCAGGTTCTACGATAACCGGTGTTAACAAATGAGGAATTCCATTGTATGCGGTGAACTCAACGCGCTTTGGATCAACAAGAATAAGTTTTACCTCAGCAGGAGATGCTCTAAAAAGCAGGGATGAAATAAATGCATTGATCAATACCGATTTTCCAGAACCCGTGGTTCCTGCTACCAAAACGTGAGGCATTTTGGAAATATCGGCAACCAGTGGACTTCCTGATACATCCAGACCCATAGAAACAGTGAGTTTTGATTTTGCTTTTTGCATAATAACCGAAGCAAGCATCGTTTTTAGCGTCACCAGCTCAAGTGAACGATTTGGAATTTCTATACCGATAAGATTTCGGCCTGGAATTGGTGCTTCAATACGAATTTGACCAGTAGGCGCTTCAGTCGCTAACGCCAAATCATTGGCAAGCGACGTAATTTTGGAAACTTTTGTTCCTAAAGAGATTTCTAATGCATACTGGGTCACCGCAGGACCAAGATTTACTTCCGCAACCCGTGCATCGATACCAAAACTTTGGAGTGTTTTTTCAATAATTGCAGCCACTTTTTTGACATCACCACGCTCTGCTTTGGAACCAGTTGCTTCTGAAAGCAAATCAAGTGGTGGATATTCCCACACACCATCACCACCGGCCAACATGTTACTCACCAATTTGTTCGATAATAACTCAGGCTCCTTTTTAATAATGGTCGGTGCTAATGGCTCTCCACGGGACGTAATACCTCCTCCTCCTTCATCTTTTTGTCCTCCTTTAATTTCCATCTGCTTTCCTTTGGCGAAACTACCAGTACCAGTATCATTTGATTTAAAAACAGAAAAAATATTACCAGGAAATAGTCTGTGGACATTTTCAAAAAGAAATCCAAGTCCTCTAAATATCTCATCCACTGAGGTATCAAAAAAGACAATAACGCCAACCAACATACCGATAAAAAAGACTAACGCCGCCCCAATATTGGTCAATATATCAGCGAGCGTAAAAAAGATTCCTGAACCCACAACTCCGGCTTTACTGAGAGAAACGATGGAAATAAAAAATAGTAAAAACCCAATAGCTACATTGGCACGAGACAAAAACATTTTTAAATGAAGCAGGAAAAAAGCAAAAAAGAAAATAACGAAAGGGAAAATATATGCACCCCAGCCAAAATTTTGTAACAGGAGAGCATTAATAATAATCATTGACTCTCCACTCTGGGAAAAAGACAACAGGAGCATAATACCAACTGCAAATAATCCTAATGCAAAGATGGTATAAATCGTGCCACTTTTTAATTTAAATTTTGCTTTTCTCCGTCTCTGTGCATGCTTTTTTGCCATAATACTAGTATAGAGGTTTAAAAAGTATACTGCAAATCAATTTTCCATTTTCCAGGTTCCATTTATCATTGATTTGTAAATTTTAGCATTGATCAATTGAAAATAAATGAAAAATGACAAATGGTAAATGGCAAATATTTTTCTATACTTCTATGACAATCGGAAGCACAAGAGGTTGTCTGCGTAATTCTCTAAAAATACGTCGCTCTGCAATATCTCCAATCATTTTTCTAAAATGCATCCAATTGGTTACCCGTCCTGTTTTCCCTGAGAGTGTCTTTCGAATATCCTGTGACAATTTGACACTAATTCGCTTTGTTTCATCAAGTGGAAAACCACGAATAATAATATCCGGATTTTCAATCAGTTGTCCCGTACTCGCATCAATTTGTGCTAACACGATGACTATTCCTCCTTCGGAAAGCTTTTGTCGATCACGCATAACAAAATGCTCTATTTCTTCTCCTGAAACATTATCAACATAGACATTTTTAATAGGAATTGTTCTACCAACTCGTGTTTGACCAGTTGCATTGAATATAACTTCCTGACCATCATCTAATAAAACCACATCACCGGCTTTATATCCTATTGTTTCAGCCAAATTTTTGTAGGCAACCATATGACGATAATTTCCTCCAATAGGGATAAGCCGTTTTGCTTTTATCATTTCCATAAGTTGTAATATTTCTTCCTGTGAACCATGTCCTGAAACATGAAAATCTCGAGACAGCGGGGTATAGAGTGTCCGGATACCTTTCTTCGCCAATGTATTGATAACTTCATAGACGGAAACTTCATTCCCAGGAATCGGATCTGCTGAAAAAATCACCACATCATCAGCTGCGAGCTTTACTTCTCTGTGCTCACCATTGGTTATGCGTGATAAAGCAGAATTTTCCTGTCCCTGACTCCCTGCCACAATAAATGTCAATTGATTATCAGGATAATTTTTTATCTGATCAATTGGCACTTCAAGTGTTGGAGGCATTCTCATATATCCTAAATCCTGGGCAACGTCTTTTACTTTGATCAAAGATCTCCCCAAAAAACATACCTTGCGATTTGCTTTTTGTGACGCGTCAATAATCTGATTCAATCGTTCAACATTCGATGAGTAAGTAGTGACGATGAATTTTCCTTTGCAATTTGCCAATTCTCGTTCAAAATGACCAGCAATAGGTAATTCGGTTGGCGTTCTTCCAGCCCGCTCAGATCCTAAACAATCAGATAATAAACAGAGTACTCCTTCTTCTCCTGCCTTTTTAATTTTCTCATAATCAGAAGGATTCCCATCATAGGGGGTGTCGTCAAACTTGTGATCACTCCCATGATAAAAATTGCCAATTGGTGTTTTGATCAAAATATTTGAGGTATCGGGAACAGAATGAGTCACCTTGATAAATGAAGCAGTAAAACTACCAATACGGACAGTATTGTTATCAAATGGAACGGTTTTGACACGCATTGGTAATTTAAACTCTTTAAGCTTCTCATTGGTTAAAGCAGCGGTAAATGGTGTTGCGTACACAGGAATTTGTGGGAGTTGCGGCAAAATAAATGGTGTAGCACCAATATGATCTTCATGACCATGAGTCAACAACATACCAACAATCTTTTTTTTCGTTTGCAGTAAATAGGTAATATCTGGCAACAATAAATCAACACCAAGCATGGTATCATCCGCAAATCCAATACCACAGTCAACAATGAGGATTTCATCACCACACTCATATAAGTACATGTTTTTTGTGACATCACCCATGCCACCTATAGGAATAAATGAGAGTGTTTTATTATCCATAAAATATTATTTTCTCTGTCATGCTGAACTCGTTTCAGCATCTCTACTGTTTTTAAACTAGATCCCGAAACAAGTTCGGGATGACAATTTGGTACTATAAATCATTAGGCAGGTAAAAATGTTCGTAAATTTTCATTGTTGAGTGTCACAGACCCAGCTTTGCCTTCAACAATCATTCGTGCGACTTTTCGACAAATATCACCAATCGTTCGATCTAGACTACGAATACCAGAATCATAACCCAATGGTCTGATAATATTTGGCCATACATCGTCGTTGACCATAAATTGTCCAGCACTTAGGCCTGTCTCGTTAAATATCTTTGGGAAGAGATGATCTTTTGCAATCACAATCTTCTCTGCATCAGTATACGACGGCATTTGAATAAGTTCAAGTCTATCCATGACCGCTGTTGCAATATTGGTAGTATTGTTTACTGTCGCGACAAACAATACTTGGGATAAATCAAATGGATAATCAATATAGTGATCACTAAATGCTTTATTTTGTCCGGGATCAAGCAATTCAACCAATACGCCCATGATATCAGCTCGTGCTTGTTCTGACACACGATCTAACTCATCGAGTAAAATAACAGCATTTTTCGATTTGGCTGAAAAGAGTTTTTTGATAACATAGCCGGGTTCTGCATCAGGAAAAGCACGAGATTGTCCACGCAAAGATGTCGCATCTCCCATACCACCAAAAGGAATACGCTCAAAACTCCGACCCAATGCGGCAGCAATTGATGAAGCGAGTGTTGTTTTTCCTGTTCCTGCTAATCCTACAAGACACAGTACCGGTGCATGTAAATACCGCTCTCCAATAGGACGTTTTGCATTGAGAATAATAGCTGCCATAAAATCTAGAATTCTCTCTTTTACTGAATTTAACCCATAATGATTTTTATTGAGAATTTCTTTTGCAGCATTGAGATCCAGTTTGTCTTGACTAACCGTATTCCACGGTAAACCACAGCCCAGGTA
>JAGOUP010000035.1 GCA_018061205.1 Candidatus Levyibacteriota bacterium
ATTTTGATCATCTTTGAGTTTTTTGGTAATAATGTCTTTTTCATCATAGGGAATAGCTTTGAGGTATTTTGCTGTCTCTATTTCTTCTTTTTGTACATCACCTAACGGAATGGTTTTCTCAAATAAGACATCTTTGGCCAATACCATGATCGCATGCTGTTTTTTGAGACTATTGCGTGCAATGAATTCCTCGATGAGCATCTCAAATTTTTCCCAATCAACAATGTTGTCTTTTTTGAGGACTTTTGGCGGAAACTCGAGTATTTCTTTCTCTTCATCATGACCATTGTAAAATTCTAAAGATTTTTGACGAAGTACGATGAGAATGGTAGGTTTGGCAGAAAACATACTACAATAACTATACAAGGGAAAAGGGTAAAGCGTCAAGGGTAAAGTAAAACAACAATTGTAGGTGCTAGGGCTTTTTAATGGTACTTTCGCCATTTTCTCCATCCAGCACTTCATATCCTAATCCTAAAATTTCATCTCGGAGTTCGTCGGATTTTTTATAATCTTTTTCTTCTCGGTATTTTTTTCTTTTTTCTACAAGATCTCGGATCTTTTCAGGGATCTTTATATCTTTTTGTTGGAATAGTTCTAGACCTAATACACTATCAAAAAGTTTGATTGTTGCAATTTTATCCGCCTCATTCTCTTCCGACTTTATCAATTCCCATACTACTGCCAATGCTTTTGGTGTATTCATATCATCAGCTAGAGCATCAGTAAATTTCTGTCTGTAAATGTCATTCTGAGGCTTGCCGAAGAATCTAGATCCCTCGCTACGCTCAGGATGACAGTTTTTGACGTCATTTTTCAATTTATCCAAGGCTGTTTGGGCGGCTTTTAGGGAATCCCAGGTGAAATTCATTTCTGCCCTATAATGAGTTTGGAGATAAAGATACCGGAGTGCCATCGGGTCAAATCCTTTTTCTATGACATCTTGGACTGTATAGAAATTGCCGAGGCTTTTGCTCATTTTCTGTCCTTCGACTTGGAGAAAATTGTGATGGACCCAATACTTTACAAATGGTTTTCCCGTTGCTGCCTCTGACTGAGCAATTTCATTCGTGTGATGGACAGGAATATGATCTATCCCACCTGTATGAATATCCAGTGTTTCGCCCAGTGCGCTCATAGCCATCGCACTACATTCTATATGCCACCCAGGAAAACCAACACCCCAAGGACTTTCCCATTCCATTTGTCGTTTTTCATCCACTGGACTCAGTTTCCACAGAGCAAAATCGGTACGGCTCTTTTTTCCCTCTACCATTTCAACACGTGCACCAGCTTTCAGCTCTTCTGCTTTTTGTCCGGTGAGTTTTCCATAATCTGATAATTTACTGCTATCAAAATATATCCCATCAGCAATTTTGTACGTAAATCCTTTTTGTTCTAGTGTTTCAATCAATGCGATTTGTTCTTTGATACAATCCGTTGCTTTGAGAACTTTGTTGGGACGGATAATATTCAGCGAATCTGTCGAGTCAAAAAACTGCTGTGTAAATTTCGAAGCCGTATCCCACACACTCATCCCAAACTTCTTTGCTCCTTTTTCCATTTTGTCTTCACCTGCATCATCATCTGAAACCAAATGCCCCACATCAGTGAGATTCATCACATGATCGACAGTATACCCATCCAATGCTAAAATACGAACTAGCAAATCATCACCAATATAACGCCGCATATGACCAATATGCTGATAATCATAGACGGTGGGGCCACAAGAATACATCGTCACGCGTGTAGCGTTTTGTGGTTTAAAATCTTCTATTTTTCTCGTTAAGGTGTTATAGATTTGTAACATAAATATGCTCATGTCATGCTGAATTTATTTCAGCATCTCTTTCTATTTTACATATAAGATCCTGAAACAAGTTCAGGATGACACTGGAGAGTATTATATCATTTACCCGCTACTTCCTCTATTTTTTTCTATATTTGGTTCGGTATCTATGGGTTTTTGCTTTTCTTTCTTTTTTTGCTCTTCCTGCAAATCCTCTTGTTTCAGTCTGTCCATGCGCTGTTGCGCATTTTCTTGTTCTGCTCTGGCTTCCTCCATACGCTCTTCTGTCTCCGGCTGCTTGCGCGGAGTGGTCAAACCTTGATAATACTGATTGTGTAATTCCTGTTTTTGTTTTGCCAATTGTTGTTGTTCTTCCGGTGTTTTTGTGGAAGCGGGTACAAAATTGAGCTGCTCTGATGCTGTTGCTGTTTTCAGCGCACTTTTCCCCATGATCTGCTCAAATGGATTTGCTTGTGTTGTATTTGGGATATCTTTTTTTATACCAATTTGCTCTGCTGCTGTTGCTGTATGTCCTATTTTTTGTTCAAAGCCAAGCTGCTGTTTTAGATCTCCTTTTCCTTCTGCTTTTTTCTCAGTACTAGCTGCTGTTGGACCGCTTTCAGCAGGAGTTGAAACGCCATACAACCAGTTCGCTGTTTCCTGACTTTGTTGTTTGCGAAGTGCTTCTGCTTGCGCTGCATCAGGAGCCACTTCCCCGCCAGCCGGCGAGGCAGGCTTTCTTTCTTTCCCAGAAAGCTGCTCCATGGTATTCTCAACAGTCCTTTTGATCTCCTTTTGCGCCCCCTGCTTCACCGACTGTCCCAAATTACCTATTGATCCTAATACACCCGGTTTGTCAGTTATCATAAAATTTTAGATCCTGAATCAAGTTCAGGATGACAACTACTTCAGTATTCGCTCCTTCCTTCCATTGCTCTTTGTAATGTCACTTCATCAGCATATTCTAAATCTGCACCAATGGGAAGACCTCTGCCTATTCTGGTTACTTTGACATCACTCCCTATTTCCTTTAATTGTTTGGCAATATACATCGCTGTCCCCTCACCCTCCATAGTCGGATTCGTCGCGAGTATGATTTCGCTGATGGTAGGCTGATTTTCACGGATTCTGTTAAGAAGTTGGCTGAGGTATATCTCGTCTGGGCCAATATTATTTAATGGATCAATTTTTCCGTGTAGCACATGATAGACACCTTTATACCTTCCATTTTTCTCCAGAGCTAATACATCCAGTGCTTGTTCTACAACACAGATGACTGATTGATCACGATTTGAATCAGAACAAATAGAACATGGATCTGTTTCATCAACAGTAAAACAGACGGAACAAAGAATGGTATTTTTCTTCAAGTTTTCTAGTGCCCTGGCAAAACTATCTAGGTTGCCTTGGGGAACATGCAATAAATAAAACGTCAACCGTTGTGCAGTTTTGGGACCAACACCGGGAAGCCGTTCAAATGACTCAATAACTGATTGGATAGCTTTGGGAATACGCATAATTCTTTTTTGTCATGCTGAATTTATTTCAGCATCTCTTATAACATTGGATCGTAGATCCTGAAACAAGTTCAGGATGACATACTCTGTGTCTTTAATGTTTTGGCCACTTCTTGGGCTAGGCCGATGACTTCTAGTTTTTCGAACCGTTTTTCTTTTGGTATCAACACAGAATCTGTCACAAATACTTTTGTTATTGGTGAATTTTGTAAAATCTGTGGTGCTTCTTCTGAGAAAATGGCATGCGTAGCAAAGACATAGATCTGCTCAACACCATGTTTTTTCAAAAGCTCGGCTGATTTCACAATCGTTTTTCCACTGGAAATCATATCGTCCACTATAATAGCATACTTTTTCAGAGAAGTAGTATCCCCCTCTATGTCATTTATTTCAATAGCACCTGTTGTTAAATCTCTATTTTTTTTTGTGGCAACAAATGGCATGCCATCCAATAATGCAGATAATAGTTTTATGCGTCTGATCCCTCCCATATCAGGAGAGACAAGACACATATCAAGTCGTGGCCAATGGAGCTTCCCAATCACATACGCAAACAAAGGCAATGCTGATATATGAATCAGGGGAATATGAAAAAGCTCTGGGATTTTTATCGAATGAAGATCAACGGCAATAACGTTGTCTACTCCAAGTGATTCCAACATTTTTATAACCACATCCAAAGAAACTGCTTCTCCATCTCGAAAAATATGATCTTGTCGTTGGTAGCCAACATATGGCATAACAACAGTTACTGACTTTGCACCATTTCTTTTCGCACTGTCAATCAAAAAGAATAGTTCCATATAATAGCTATCGACAGGCGTGGAGGTGGATTGTACAATGATGACATCTTCATCAACAATAGACTCTTCTATACGAACACGTTGTTCTCCATCAGGAAAAAGAAAAAATTCAACAGGAGATAACGGAATATCTAAATGAATAGCAATATCTTTGGCCAATGGATGATTTGAAGAACCAGAAAAAAGCTTCATAGACTTATTCTAGCATGTCTCATGAAAATTGTAACACTATACTAAATTTATAAGCTAATATGGACCTTGAGGAAATTGTTACATTGCTATATTGCTAAATTGTTGAGACTAAAACAATATAACAATTCAACAATAAAACAATTTTTATTTTATAAAATCAAACTACTGATGGATTCACCTGTTTGGATGCGACGGATAGATTCTGCCAAAAGAGGTGCAGTTGAAACAATCGTGATTTTTGGATGATTTATTATTTCCTCTCGATGGGTAATAGTATCGGTAACAATAATTTCATCAATAGCTGAAGCATTTATCTTTTCTATGGCATCCCCTGAAAATAATCCATGCGTTACCGCAACTCTCACACTTTTTGCTCCTGCATTTTTCAAATACTCTGCCGCATTAACAATAGTTCCACCAGTATCTAACATGTCATCTACTAATAAAATATGCTTATTTTTCACGTCACCAATCATCCCTAGTGCCTCTGACTTGTTATTTATATGAATATCTCGTTGTTTGTATACCAATGCTACTCCCGATGCACTAAGCAGCTTTGCATGCTTTGTAGCTCGAGTCATACCACCTTTGTCAGGAGACGCGACAATAAGATCTTTTAAATTTTTTTCTTGAATAACAGGAATGAGCACACTACTTCCATAAATATTGTCCCAAGGTATTCCAACAAATCCTTGTTGTTGCTCAGAATGAATATCAATAGTCAATATTCTCTGTGCACCAGCATGAGTGATGATATTTGCAACAACAGAAGAACTGATAGGAACACGTGACATTTCTTTTCTATCTTGTCTGGCATACCCAAAATACGGAATAATAGCAGTAATTTCTGTTGCTGAAGAACGCTTTGCAGCATCTATCATAAATACTAACTCCATAAGGCTATCGTTCACCGGAGATGCTGTTGGTTGGATAATAAAGACGTGCCGTCTTCGCATATTGTGAGGAATTCGAACTCGTATTTCTCCATCAGCAAAAATACTAATAGGCTCTAATAATTCATGAGAAAGCAGCGATGCGATATCGTGAGCAAGTTGTGGATTTGACCGTCCCGTCAACAAAATAAACTCATCTGATGCAACTTTTTGTTTTATCGCCATAATAATAGGATAGTAAAAATTGTAACAAGAACACAATCTATCCACATTCATGGACAGATTGTCATAGCGAGTTCAGCCCTAAACCTAACGGTCTACGAGATGACACAGAGAAAACCTATTTACCCCCTAGTAATCCTCCGAGTCCCCCTCCCATTTGTTGGAGTTTTTTGGCTGCAACTTCTTGAGATTTTTTAATTGCTTCATTTACCGCATCACGGATATCTTCATCAGATCTTCCATTTGATTGGATGCTTTGAATTTTTTGATCACCGGTGATAACAATGACCACACCACTTTTTTCGATTTCTAAAATCTCCTGTTGCAATGCTTTTTGAATAGCCATAGCCTGATCCCGCATTTTTTTGAGTTCACCTAGTTGTGAAAATGGATTCATCATAATTACGTCACCTCCTTAAATAATTTTTAATTTTCAATTTAAAATTTGAAATTACTATGATTTTAATACTACGGAAATCATAGTTTTCTTACCTGTTATATCTTCGCATACTTTCTCTAAAAAATCGAGGGCTTTTTTATCTGCTACTCTTTGCTGGTGAAAAGAGGATGGCGCTTCAATAACAATTTCTCCATCTCCTTTTTGATGAATGACACAACTTCTCAAAACACCAGCCAACATATGATGCTCTCCCTTTATTTGATCGAGGAGTTTGTAAAAAAATGCTTTATCATCCTTTATTTCTTTGTCATGCTGAACTGGTTTCAGCATCTCGGTCGTTATTTTCCTAGATTCCGGCTCGGAGGCCGGAATGACAGTAAGAGGTTGCCCCCATTCAACAATAGCCATTTCTAAAGGAAGTTGTGGTAATACTGCTGATTTTATTTCTCCATGTGCTTTGGAAAAAACTGTTACTAATTTTTTAATCGCTTCTAGATCTATATCATCCATGTCTTTTTCCTCAGATACACCTACTTTTATCAACAACAACTGATGAAGAAATACTAATAATTGCTCCAAAAAATATTTCATGTCTGTTCCTTGTTCTAAAAGTTTTTGGACTATTGCTAATGCAGCCTTTGTATCATGGTTTTTAAGAAGCAGTAACATATTTTTTACATCGGTATCAATGCTATTTGTATGGTACAAACTTTCCAACATAACACTCGTAATCTTTTTTCCTTTTGCTGACAAAACAATTCCTTCTAATACTTTTACTCCATCTCGAAAACTGCCATCAGCAAAG
>JAGOUP010000036.1 GCA_018061205.1 Candidatus Levyibacteriota bacterium
GGATAATACTACTAATATATATGGTCCTTTTGGAGCATAGATTATTCCTCCATCATGTTTGAAACCATCTAACTCTCCTGTTTTATGCGCTACCAACACGGGCTCAGGCAAATATTTGGGTAAACGATCATTCAGTTTTTGTCGCCTCAGTATGGATTGCATTTCTTTACTATACAATTGTCCTACTATTTCTCCTTTATATATTTTATCAAAAAATATTCCAGTATCATGTGCTGTGGTCTTTGGAGGAACCCCTATTGAGGAGTGTGTTAACCCATACCTCTTGAGAAAATTGGTGACGTTTGATAACCGAACTTTACTGGATAACAATAATGCAGCATAATTATCAGAAATAGTAATCATTTTTTCTAATCCATCTTCCACGGAAAGTTCTACTTCTCCTTCTTTTTTCTCTGCAGATTCTGAAGCAATGTTAAATCTCTTATTTAGATTCTCAACCGAGTCTTTTAAAATATCTTCTTTTTTTAGTTTCCCTTCATCAATTTGATGAAATACTTCACCCATAATCCATAATTTGTATAAACTGGCTGCTTGAAATTGTTTTTGTGCATTTTTTTCATATGTTTCTCCTGTTTTTATATCCTTATAATAAATAGCATGTCCTGAGGATCCTTTTCGAGAATCTAAAACAGTATCAATAGCAGACCCTACCGGTGATGTATTGTTTTTTTTCAAAAATCCCATTTCTTCCATAGACTCCGATAATGGAGAAATAATCTCATTGTAGACTTCATTACGTTGTTGGTAGTAGAAAAAAGCTATTCCGAACACAACAAACATACCAATAAGTATCAATATTTTTTTCATTCGTCTATTGTAGCACTTAGTCTATTATGTACCTTCATTATGAGATCCTGAAACTAGTTCAGGATGACAAAGAAAGTACCAGTAGACTGAAAGCAGTGAAATTTTGTACAATGATAATTCGATGTTTAAAAATAATAGAAACTTGGGTATCATTGCTATCATTGCTTTGGTTAATTCCATAGGATATGGCGTGATTATTCCAGTCATGTTGCCTTATGCTGAAAAGTTTGGCCTCAGTGTATTTCAATATGGTCTTCTCTTTGCGCTTTTCTCTCTTTGTCAGTTCTTGGCAACACCAATTATTGGAAGACTCTCAGACAAATATGGGAGACGACCGTTACTGATTACTTCTTTGGCCGGCACTGCGTTGTCTTTTTTTCTCGCTGCATTTGCACCAAATGCATTCGTTCTGTTCATAGCTCGAGCATTGGATGGCATAACAGCAGGAAATATTCCTGTTGCGCAAGCTGTGATCTCAGATACCACAGAACCAAAGGATCGCGCAAAAGGTTTTGGTATCATCGGTGCTTCTTTTGGATTTGGCTTTATTGCAGGACCACTCATTGCTGCACTCTTCCTTCCTTTTGGCATGCAAATGCCTTTTATTGTTGCCGGTGTCATCTCTCTTTTCGCAGTACTGCTCACTAGCTTTTTTCTCCCTGAAACAAACAAACACATTGGACAAGTCGCGCATAACAAACTCTTTGATCTCAAAAAATTGGCTATGACTCTTTTTGATAAAGAAGTTGGCAGTACACTACTCATTTGGCTATTGTATGCATGTTCATTTGGTATGTTCATCATCTCATTCCAATCCTATGCAGTAACGGCATTACACTTCACACCAGCAAACACAGCGCTCCTGTTTACCAGTATCGGAGTAATTCAACTGATTATGCAAGCAGTAGCTATCCCACATATCAGCAAAAAGGTAAGTGAGAAAAAAATCCTAATAACAGCATTTTCTATTTTGTTTGTTTCTTATTTTGGTCTTTTCTTTTCAGCAACAGCGACACTCTATATCATCAGCAACCTATTTCTTGCAATAGGAAATGCATTTGTTATGCCAATGATCAACTCTCTTCTTTCTAAAGAAGCTGATGCAAAATCTCAAGGCTCTATTTTAGGAGTCAGTGCTGCATATTTAAGTCTTGGTACAATTCTTGGGCCTCTCATTGGTGGTACTCTGGGAACGTATGGAGTAGGTTTGCCATTTATATTTGGCGCAGTAATTGGACTAATGTGTCTTATCTTAAGTGTCAAAACTTTAAAAACTGTGTATACTCACCACGATTCTGCTTTCTAAAACTAAAACTCTACTTGTTTTTGCTCTTCAGCTTTTATCTTATCCATTTGAGACTTCATTTCATTTAATTTGCTATCTCTTTGTGAAAACATAATACTGATCTGCTCAATATGATACATGTACTTTGCTTTCGCAAACATAAAACCAACGAGTAATCCAAAAACTAATGCGCCAAGAACAATCCATGTAATCATCATGGATTTTTTATGGATATGAGCAGGTGTCGCTCTTTTCTGTACTTTCTTTTTTGCCATATATCTATAGTAGACATGAGATTATTACTTTGTCAAGAGTGCAATTTTTCCTGTGGCAATGTATTGTAACAATGCGAAGCCATCTCGGAAATAATCAAAAGAAAAAAATGTATATTTGCTCCAACATGGACTGGAAAGAGCAGGTGAAACACTATATGTAATCCCTAGTGACTTGGCAATTAATCCTGCTCTTGGTAAATGGTAGGGATCTGAAACAATAATCACTGAATCAAGCTTTTCTTTGTCCAGCAACTCTTTTGTATATAAGAGATTTTCATACGTATTGGCAGATTGTTTTTCTAAAAGAATGTTCTTCTCGGGCACTCCTAATTTTTCAGCTAATTCTCCCATAAGTTCTGCTTGATTATTTTTTTCATACCCATCATCCCCTCCTGACATAATGAGTTTTGGCGCCATATTATTTTTATAAAGCGATACCCCTTTTTCAACACGCGCTAACAAACAAGGATTTACGTTGTTTTTATAAAGAGATTTTGCTCCCAAAATGACAATCGCATCAGAAGGTTTTGCAGTATCAGTATAGACATTGAACCCAATATAAAGAAGTGAAGCAAGATAGATGCTGATGACAAAACCACCAAGGAGCAGGATTATTTTTTTCATACCTGTAGCGTTTCTGGGTGTTCTCGACTATAATCTCGGCAACCCATTGGGCAAAGTATCTTTTTTTCGCCTTTTAAACAGTCCTCACAACAAATAAAATGTCTATCGCAAAAACTATCTTTGCAATTTATATAGTGTTCCGAAGGCCGCTGACACATCACACATGATCCAACTATTTTTCGTTTTGGATCATTTCTTTGGAATCCCATGATGATTCT
Organism: Candidatus Levyibacteriota bacterium; assembly: GCA_018061205.1. GTDB lineage: Bacteria > Patescibacteriota > Microgenomatia > Levybacterales > UBA12049 > JAGOUP01. Next base: position 3,231 of record JAGOUP010000036.1, read on the forward strand.
CTTGTCAAAAACATATAACGATCCTGCAAAATCTTCATTTGGATATGCTTCCATATATGTCACAATACCACCATACAACTGATACACATCAGCAAACCCATTTTTCACTAAAAATCCTGATGCTTTTTCGCACCTCACCCCACCTGTACAAACAGTCACAATCGTTTTCCCTTTTAAGTGTGCAATTCGAGGTAAAATATCCGGTAAATCTTTGAAATTATGCATACCAGGAAGGATGGATTTTTCAAAATGACCCACAACTTGCTCATAATCATTGCGCATGTCGATGATATAAAATTCTTTTTCACCCGTAGTAATCCATTCATGAAGGCTTTCTGCGGTAATATATTCTCCTGTTACTTGCTTTGGATCAACGTCTTTTTCTCCTAAATGACTACTCACGATTTCGCTGCGGACTTTGATAGATAATTTCGGAAATGCAATCCCATCTCCACTACTTTTTTTGAAATGAATATCTGCAAACTGTTCCTGTTGTATTAGTGTTTTGACATACCGATCAATATCCTCTGTCTTCCCCTCAAGCGTTGCATTGATCCCCTCTGTGGCAATAATCATACGACCCTTCAATTGTAATTCTTCACACAAAAGCTTCTGCTCCTGTTTCAATTTTTCAGGATTAGTGATATCGGTGTATTTATAGAAAAGGATGATGGTAAACATATTACTAAAATGTCATTCCGAATTTATTTCGGAATCTAGTTAATGAGATCCTGAAACAAGTTCAGGATGACACCTTATTATATCATGCAAACATGTTATAATACGTTTATGGACAAACAAGAGGAATTAAAGATTGAAGATGTGGTTGTTGGTAAAGGATCGGAAGTGAAGGCCGGAGACACGGTTGTCATACATTATAACGGCACGCTAGAAGATGGGAAAAAATTTGATTCATCCTATGATCGGAAAGAACCATTTGAAACCAAAATAGGTGTTGGCTATGTGATCAAAGGCTGGGACATGGGCATTCCCGGTATGAAAGTAGGAGGAAAAAGAAAACTCACCATCCCCTATCAATTCGCCTATGGTAAATACGGCGTAGAACCCGACATCCCCGGCTTCGCCACCCTCATCTTCGAAGTCGAACTCCTCAAAATCAAATAATCAGTTTGACTCACATTTGGGCCACCTTAAGATTTAAAAACTAGATAGTTATAGTCTGAGATCCTGAAACTAGTTCAGGATGACATAAAAATTATCTAAATTTCGATATCTTTGGAGTCTTCTGGGGGTTCGGGGGGGAGGAATTCTTCTCCACCACTCATATCTGCTTTTTGGGGAGCAGCTTTCAACCATTCGACATACGTACATCCTGTTGCTTTCCGTGTCGCACTATCCCACCCCGCTGTTGAGCATTTCTTCATCTTCTTACCACTATTTGTCGTAAAAAGTACCAATGGCTTTCCGCATTCAGGACATGCCTCATCGAGCTTCTCAGTGCTACCGTTGATCCATTCAACATAATCACACCCTGTTGCTTTTTTTGTCTCTTTATCCCAACCACCCATGGAACATTTTTTCATCTTTTTTCCAAAACGAGTTACTTGCATAACCAAAGGTGCTTCACATTTTGGACATTTCTCATCCAATGTTTCAGGTTTTACTTCAAGCCACTTCACATAATCGCAGCCTTCATTTTGTCTGGTCTCTTTGTTCCAACTACCTTTTGAACACCGTTGTAGTTTTCTCCCTGTTGGAGTTTCGCTAATAGGATCTAGCGGCGCTGAACATTTTGGACATCTCTCTTCAGTCATAAAAGATAGGATAGCATGAAATCAACAAATTAACAAATATATTTGAAATTATTACTTAAATGGATTACGAATAAATTCAAAATCTTGGATTGGCCAAAACCTGATAACTGACTTTCCTATGAGTTTTGTTTTATCTAAAAATCCCCATGCTCTGGAATCTGAACTATTTGGTCTGTTGTCTCCCATAACCACAACGGTACCTTCGGGAACTGATTGATCTATGCCATCTTGAAATGAAGCACCTCCATACGTCATCACATCAGGTTTTAGATAAGAACTCTCATCTAGTTTGCTACCATTTAAATATACTCCTCCATCTTGTACTTTTACTGTGTCCCCTGATGTTGCAATAATGCGTTTTATATAGAGCTTGTCCTGCTCAACAGGCGATTTGAAAACCACAATGTCGCCTTTTTTTAAGGAATCAAACCGTACCGGCAGGAGATAACTCAATAAAAAATCTTTATTGTTAAATGTCGGATACATGGACAATCCTGAAACCTCATGTGGTTGGATGATAAAAATATAGATAACTAAAAAAACAGCAGCAACAAGCAAAACACCTTGGAGTCCATCATAGACCCACATTGCAACTTTTTTGAATAATTCCATCTCTGTATTGTTGCGGAAAACTTTTAACTTGTCAATAAAATTGAGGTTGACCCCACTTCGCCAAGGCTTCGAGGGGTCTGCGCCCTGAAGTGAATTTATGCTACTTCAGGGCTTGACATTTATTTTTAAAACTTGCACTATAGAATAGTCATGGATGCAATACTGCCCCAAAAACGAGGATATTCACGCTGGATTTTGATTGCTGTACTAGCTGGTATTTGTATACTCGCATACACACTCATAGTGTTGTATGGATTTAACTACTTCAACGGCAAAAACATGTCTTCTCCAACTTCAGCATTTCTCTCCAGTGATCAAACATCTATCTCAGGAACTATCGATCTCAATGGAAAACCCCCAGCAGGAGCAACAATTGCTATTGGAGCAAAACAAAATGGACAAGCTGATTATACAACTGTTGTATCAAATATTGGAGCAGTTGACGGTGCTGTCTGGAGCTGGAATGAAGCAAAAACAAATGTCGAATATATACTTGTTGCCTACCTCCAAGTAAATGGAGAAACGATAGCAACATCCAGCAAACTCGTTCTGATAGCACCTGGTGACTCCGAAACACTACGAATCAATGTTCCTACTACTCCTTCTAATACTGATGGACAAATACAATCTGCGATTTCTGGAACATTTAATATCAATGGCTATATCCCAACAGGCAGTACAATCACTATTGCAACAAGACAAGTTGGTAGCAATCAATTTGCAAATGTTGTAACAGGACTATCCCCCACTGATAATAGCGTCTGGAGTTGGACTCAAGCAAATCAAAATATGAAATATGAAATACAAGCATCACTCATGGTGAACGGCACAGTACAAAATCAGTCGCAAGTAGTAACTGTTACTGCTCCGGCAACAAATGAGACACTCACGATCAATTCCACTGCGACTCCACCAACACCAGTTGTAACAGGTATCAGCGG
>JAGOUP010000037.1 GCA_018061205.1 Candidatus Levyibacteriota bacterium
AACATACCATTACCTACTCCACAGCCCACTCCAGCAACAGGAGTCAACGCAGCTACGTCGATTACATATACAACAGTGGATGGCGCTGCGCGGACAATAGCATGTTTGCCTCTTGATCCCAATGATCAGGATTCTCCAATGACAATTGCTTCGATGAGTGGGACACTTCCTGCAGGCGTTATAGAGAACATATCTGGGTCATTACTTGATAATAGTGCTGTTGTTATCCCTAATGGCATGTGTCGTATTACCTGTAATCAGAGTACTGCATCCGATGCTATGATAGTAGGAATTACTTTTTCATTAATTACCGTGCCACCTACTGACTCTTTGCTGCCTGAGTTTACTGCTTCTGCTGATCCTATTGAGTTTAATACATCAATCAATTTGCGTAATTTAGGTCGATAATTCTTGACCCCGATTCAATCGGGGTTGACACATCTTGTCTGCGCCTGCTACGCTAGATGTATGGAAAAACAGCTTCAAAAGGGACAGGTTTTGCTTATTGTGGTATTGGTGATGGTTGTTGCGCTTACTGCTGGTTTGTCTATTGCTTCGCGTTCCATTACAAATTTACGTATTACCTCAGATGATGAGAATTCTCAACGTGCATTTTCAGCAGCTGAAGCAGGAATAGAGCGTGCAGTAAAAGGAAAATGTACCGATACAAATGGTTGTATTATTTCAGAAGGTTTTGAGGAAGGGTTTATTGAAAATAATACAACCTTTGAAACAAGAATCACACCGATTTCAGGTACAGAATTTTTAGTGAAAGGTGGTGTGCAAGTAAAACAAGATGAAGGGTCTGATGTTTGGTTATCACAGTATTCTACTGATCCAGCGCTCCTTTATACTGATCAATGGTATGGAAATTTGACGGTACATTGGGGAGATGGAAGTGGTGCCTGTAACAATGCTGCTATTCAGATTATGCTTCTGCAAGGTGATAAAACTAATCCTTCCTTAACACAATTTGTCTATGATCCCTGTGCGCGAGGAAATAACTTTCCTCTTCCTGATGGGGTGACCGAAACAGAAGTTGCTTCACAAAGCTTTCAGTATACGGCTAATATAACAATACCGGAAGCAAATAAGGGGTTGCTTATGAGGATTATTCCTCTTTATACAAATACCAGATTTGCACTATCAGGAGATAGAGCATTTTCTGTGCAAGGACAGCTGATTGTATCAACTGGTCGGACAGGTGGAAATGGCTCTGAGGCTACAGTGCGAAAAGTGAACTTTACACAAAGCTATGCGAGTGTTCCATCAGAATTTTTTCAATACGTTCTCATCTCACCATAATGAAAACTTATCCTTTAGGACTTGATATAGGTTCCAGTACCATGAAAGCAGTATTATTTAGTGGAGATGAAAAATCCATTGCTTTATCTGTTGCTATGACGGTGCCGACGCCACCGAAAGGTATGGTATCTGAAGCACCACTTGATGAAGAAGAAATGGCACGAGCCATTGCTCATTTAGTAGCAGAATCAAAAAGTAATGCAACAACAGTTAATATCGCTTTACCGGAAAATAAAGTTTATACAAAAGTGTTAGATATGCCTGTTCTTTCCGATAAAGAGCTCTCTTCAGCAATTTACTGGGAAGCAGAACAGTACATTCCTGTTCCATTAGATACTATTACTCTTGATTGGAAAGTATTAAAAAGGCCAGAAAAAACTGATCCTGCTAATAAAATGCAGGTATTACTCGTTGCTGCACCCACACAACTGATAGAAAAATATCAAAAAATTCTTTCTTTATCTGGACTTACTATTACTTATATAGAAACTGAAATATTGTCAGCAATCAGAGCACTTATGTTCCCCTACACACAAAAAAAGGATGCACTTTTTCCCAATACTATTGTTGTTAATATCGGAGCAATGACAACATCTGTTGCAATTATAAAAGGGGGTATCATTGTTTTTACTTATTCGGTTGCTATTGGTGGAGCTGCACTTAATCGAGCTATTGCAGCAGATTTTGGTTTTTCCTTACAGCAAGCAGAAGAGTATAAAAAAACATATGGTATTTCACAACAGGAATTAGGGGGGAAAATCAGTGAATCGGCCAAGCCTATTTTGCTTTCGATAGTTGGGGAAGTTAAAAAAGCAATTGCATTTTATAACGACAAATATAAAAACGATGCGTTAATTCAACAAGTATTACTGACAGGAGGAAGTGCAAAGCTTCCGGGAATCGATAGTTTTTTTGCACAAAATATTGAAATAGAAACAGCAACAGCAAATCCTTGGAATGTGTTAAGTAATCAACAAGTACCCAGAGAAATTATTGATAATGCGGCTGATTATACCATTGCCATAGGACTTGCTTTACGTGCATATGAGTGATATCAATCTTTTACCAAAAAAAGAAGGTATAAATCTTGAAAACGATCAAACCGCGATAGTTTTTCGGAGAATTTCTTTAGGTTTTCTTTCTGTGACAGCAATAACATCTATCATATTATTTATTATCATTATCCAGTCTCCTTTGACAAAAGTACGACAGCAAGAGCTTGCTTTGTTCTCAGAAATAGAACGATATAAAATACAAATGTCTCGAAATGTTATCATCAATGAACGTCTAATTTCTATTTCAAACCTTTTGAAAAAGAGGAATCAGTTCCAAATCTATATCAGTGGAGTATTAGATGTTGTTCCTTCTTCAGTGGTTGTGACGACATTGACAATTGATGAGAAAACAATGCTCATGACAGCGAATACTACCTCATTGTCTGCTGTCAATCAATTTTTTGATGCAGTGACTAATATGCAAAAAGAAAAACGATTGGTTAAGTCAGTGATTTTACAATCGTTTTCTTTTCAGCAGGATACAGGAAAATATAACTCTACCCTAAAGATTACATTTCTATGAACATTGTCCAAACACCAGATCAAAGTCAATTTGTAAAAGTGCTTATTCACTATAAAAAGTTTTATGTATCTTTAGCAATTATCTGTATTTGTCTTACCCTTTTTATTGTGGTAATTATTCCTCAATTTCAGCAATATGGACAACAGCAAGTAGAGATAGAGGAAGTCGAAAATAGGATAAAAGTATTACAAAACAATATCTCTATTCTTTCCCGAATAAATGGGGAAGAACAAAATACTATCCTGAAAACAGTGTTAACCGGATTACCTGATGATAAAGATTATGCGGGGGTATTATTTGCAGCGCGAAGTGCTTCTGCCAAAACGGGGGTGGGGCTTGGTGATTTTACCTTCCAAGTCGGTGAACTTTCTCAAAAAAGTGTTATTACCAAAAACTTACCAGTACTTACCTTAAAGTTACATGTGATAGGATCTCCCGCACAAGTAGCAAGATTTTTAAAGGAACTTTCTCAAACACTCCCGTTATCAAATGTTACCGAGGTAGCTATAAGTACTCTCTCATCTGATATAACTGCAGAATTTTATTACAAGTCTATTCCTCAGTTGCAAATTAATTATACGCAGCCAGTTATGGAATCTACAGTACAAAGTGAAAAAGTTTTAGAAGGTTTAAACAATTGGCAAAAAACAAATGCGTCGTTTGATTCTTTAGTACCTATTACTGGGTCAGCTTCTGCATCACCTTTTGCGCTTTAATCTCTCCAAAAGATCAGGACGATTTTTGATTGTACGTTTTTTACTTTCTTTCTCTTTCCACGCTGCTATCTGTTGATGATGGCCGGATAACAGTATTTCAGGAACTTTTTCATTTTGGTAAATGGCTGGTTTTGTATACTGAGGATATTCCAGCAACAATTCCTCTGAGTTACTACGTAACTGAAATGATTCATCGTGGCTTGATACATCTTTCCCTAGGACATTTGGTAATAACCGAACAACAGTATCTGTTAGAACCATTGCTGGAATTTCTCCGCCTGTTAACACATAGTCTCCAATTGATAGTTCTTCATCAATAAATGCATGAATTCGAGTATCAATTCCCTCATAGTGAGGACAAATAAGGATAAGATGTTCATATCTACTTAAATCTGCAGCTTTTTGTTGCGTGAACTTCTTCCCGCCTGCATCCAATAAAATGACTCGTTCTTTACAATTGTCAGTTTTACATCGGGCAGCTTGTATGGCGTTATCGATGACATCAACTCTCATAAGCATTCCTACTCCTCCACCATAGGGTGTATCATCAACGAGTTTATGTTTTCCAAAACCGAAATCACGAATATTGATAGAGACAATTTCTAAAAGATTATTGTCCATTGCACGCTTGAGAATGGAAGAAGAAAAGGGGCCGGCAAACATTTGCGGAAAAAGAGTAATAATGGAGATTTTCACTTTTTTAAACCTCGCTGAGATTGATATCCACTCGCTTGTTTTGTTTTATTGCAGGAATCTTCATAACATTCCTAATTGATCTAATTACTTTTCCATTTTTTCCGATAATTCTTCCCATATCAGTTGGGTTTACGGTAATCGTGAGTGAGACAACACCTTCTTCTTCTGTCTCACTAATGGAGACGTCATCAGGGAATGCAACGATAGAGGCAATAAGTGTATGTAGCGTATCTTTCATAAATATTATGCTTGTTCTACAAGTTTTGTTACTGTCGGGCTTGCTTGGGCTCCTTTAGAAATCCAATAATTGAAACGATCCATGTTAATATTTTTTTTGTGTGAGTTTTCGGTCTTTTCATACCAACCGAGGTATTCAATTGCTCCCCCATCACGTTTACTGCGTTTTTCTTTCACAGCAATACGGAACTTACGTTCCCCTTTTTTCCCCATTTGTGTTAATCGTATTACAACAGCCATAGTATAGAACCATTATACCAGTTTCCCCTCAGCTTCTCAAGAGCTACTGTTTTACGGTGGTCAAGGCTATAATAGCTGCGTTGACCTCAGCTTCTTGCTTTGATTTTCCCTGTCCCTCTCCTAAAAGCTTGTCATTGGCATAGACGCCTACGGTAAACGTTTTGGCATGGGGTGGTCCTTCTTCTTGTAATACCTTATACAGGGGTGAATTTTGCTTTTTTGATTGGACATATTCTTGTAGCATACTTTTCGGGTCTTTAAAAGCATCTCTTTTAATCAATTCTTCGACATTTGGCAAAAGACTATCAGTTATAAACTGTCGTACTGCTTCGATGCCTTGATCGAGGTACAAAGCACCCAAGAAAGCTTCATAACAATCTGCGAGTAAACTTTGATTTTGTCTTCCTTTTGACTCTTCTTCTCCTTTGGAGAGACGCAAATAATCACCAAAATTTAGTTTTTGGGCAACAATTGCCAAACTTTTTGTATTGACCAGTAACGCACGGAGATTTGTCAATTTTCCTTCATTGAACTGAGGGAATGTTAGATAGAGGTAGCTGGATACGACAAATGATAAAATACTGTCTCCTAAAAATTCGAGCCGTTCATTTGATTGGACTTCTTGTTTTGCCTCATTGAGATAAGACCTATGGGTAAAGGCTTGAACAAAAAGTTCTTGATTATGAAATGTTGGTAGGTTCATGTGCTAGTATATTTCCCAGTGCACCATTGATAAATGCTGGACTGGTTTCTCCTCCATACTCTTTTGCTAACTCTATCGCTTCATCTATAATAACTCTTGGCGGTTCTTTTTTCTCGACCAAAAGTTCATAGATAGCAAGTCTCAGAATCGCTAAATCGACTTTATTGATTTTTTCTATAGGGAATTCAACAGCTGCTTTTTTGATTGCTTCGTCCAAAAATGCTTTTTGTTGCATGACTGCTGTTGCTTGTTCAGTAATATGTTGTGTGTGAAAGTCAGCTTTAAAGAGTTCTTCTATGGTCTTTTGTCTCTTTGCATGACGTGGGTCCAGAGGTGTTTTCATGTCATTTACCCTTCATTGGTAACAGTTCGACGCCTAACGACTGTAGGAGTTGCCACTTTGATGATTTGTTTTTCGCTATAAAATCCACATGAGCGACATACTTGGTGAGAAAGACCTAAAGCGCCACAATTTTTGCATTTAGCAGCCATAGCAACACTGAGCTTTATATGGGCTCGTCTTTTTCCTTTTCTTTGTGTGGAATGTTTCTTTTTTGGTTCGTGTGACATACTATAGCCATTTTACTCTATTTTGCCCTCAGATGCAAGAATCGAATGGTTCAGTTTGGGAACAGGTTATTTTGTGAAAAAGTTCAGAATTGAGCTCACAATTGAGAGGACAATACTATATATCAGTGCCCACCAGAATCCGTCAACTTTGAATCCAGGGACGACAGCACTGACAAGCAGAATAATAAGTGCGTTAATAATTAGTAAAAATAGCCCTAAGGTAACGATGGTAACAGGTAATGTTAAGAGTACAAGAAGAGGTTTGAGAAAAGCATTAACAAATCCGAGGACAATTGCTACGAGGATTGCGGTGAGAAAGCTACTAACATGCACTCCTTGTAAAAGGTAGGCACTAATAACGACTGCCAAGGCCATGATGAGCGTATTAATAATAAGTATCATACAGAAATCCTAATAGCTTCCCAGGGTTTTGTCAATCAGGAGATATTTG